>CAMLER010000486.1 GCA_946478915.1 uncultured Chryseolinea sp. | reverse complement strand
CATCCTGATTGTGGTGTTCGGAATAATTGGGTTCACTTTTCTGGGTGTGAGGGATTACCCTGCAATCGATCCGCCGAATGTGAATGTCCGTACTTCCTACTCGGGTGCAAATGCCGACATTATCGAATCACAGATCACAGAACCATTGGAAAAATCCATCAATGGCATCCCTGGAATCAAAAATATCACCTCTGCTTCCAGTGTTGGAATCAGTAACATAAATATTGAATTCGAATTGGGGGTAGATCTGGAGACCGCAGCAAACGACGTGCGGGATAAGGTTTCTCAAGCAGTCAGGCAGTTGCCGCAGGATCTTACTTCACCGCCTGTAGTATCCAAGGCTGACGCAAACGCCGATGCCATCCTTTCAATGACTGTACAAAGCAATACGCGCAATTCGCTTCAGCTAACGGAGTATGGCACTAACAATCTCGTCGAGCGCCTGCAAACCATACCAGGTGTAAGCAGTATTCAGATATGGGGCGAACGAAAGTATGCCATGCGGATTTGGTTAGACCCTTCAAAACTCAGTGCGTATAGTCTTACGCCGCTCGACGTACAAACGGCGCTGAACAAAGAAAACGTGGAGCTGCCTTCCGGCAAGATTGCTGGAAACAGTACGGAACTAACGGTTCGAACCTTTGGGAGGCTTTACACAGAAGAAGATTTTGAAAATGTAATCATTAAATCGGGCCCTCAGGGTGACATTAGGCTGAAAAGTGTTGGAGAAGCTATACTCGGCCCTGAAAACGAAGAGTCACAGGGAAGGGAAAGCAATGTCACCATGATCGGATTGGCGCTCATTCCACTTCCCGGAGCGAACTATGTGGAAATCGCAGAGGAATTTTACAGACGTCTGGAGCAGATCAAAAAAGACGTGCCGGATGACATCGTTCTTAAGATTGCAATGGATCAGACGGTATTTATAACAAGAGCCATAACAGAGGTCGAGGAAACATTGATCATCTCGATCATTCTTGTGATACTCATTATCTATTTGTTCTTCCGCGATTTTATTATTGCCATCCGCCCATTGATTGATATTCCGGTGTCGCTGGTTGCGACGTTCTTTATCATGTACCTCTGCGGATTTTCCATAAATGTATTAACCATGTTGGGGATTGTTCTGGCTACTGGACTTGTCGTTGATGATGGTATTGTCGTGACTGAAAACATCTACAAGAAGCTTGAATCAGGGATGAACAAATACAAAGCAGCACGAGAGGGCTCCAAGGAAATTTTCTTCGCAGTTATTTCAACATCCATCACCTTGGCCATCGTATTTCTGCCAATTCTTTTTCTGGAAGGATTTGTAGGACGTTTGTTCCGCGAGTTTGGGGTGGTAGTAGCCGGCGCAGTGCTGGTTTCTTGTTTCGTATCACTAACGTTGACCCCTGTGCTAAGCGTAAAGCTAACCCGTAGCAAACATCAGCATTCGTGGTTCTACAGGAAAACAGAACCATTTTTCAGTGGGATGGAAAATGGATATCGGCGTTGGCTCGAGAAGTTTATGAAGGTTCGCTGGGTATCATTCATAATTATCGCGTTATGCGTCGGTTCTGCGTATTTGATTGGGACGAATTTGCAGTCGGAGTTGGCCCCTATGGAAGATAGAAATCAATTTCGATTGCAGATGACCGCAGTGGAGGGCACATCGTTTGATTATATGGACCAGTTTGTTCAAAAGATGGTTAAATTTGTCCAGGATTCCATTCCTGAATACAAGACCGCATTGTCTGTAACAGCGCCAGGTTTTTCTGGTGCTGGAGCAGTAAATATGGGATTCGTACGCGTGACACTTTCTGATCCGAATGAACGGACGCGATCGCAACAAGAGATAGTTGATATGATGAGCCGGAATATGAACCGATTTCCGGAAGGGCGTGCTTTCGTAATTCAAGAGCAGACTATCCAGGTTAATAGACGCGGAGGCATGCCGGTGCAGTTCGTTATTCAACATAATGACTTCGAAAAATTAAAGGAGGCTTTGCCTAAATTCCAGGAAGCGGCGAGCACCCACCCGGTGTTGCAGGGTGTTGACGTGGATCTAAAATTTAATAAACCTGAACTTCGGGTCGAAATCAACAGGTTAAAAGCATCCCAACTCGGCGTTTCCGTACAAGACATAGCCCAGACGTTGCAGCTCGCTTACAGCAATCTGCGTTTCGGATATTTTACGAAGGATGGTAAGCAATATCAAGTGATGGGACAGGTTACGCGTGTGGATCGCGATGACCCCGATGACCTCAAGAACTTGTATGTACGAACGAATTCCGGGCAGCTTATCTCTCTTGATAATGTGGTTTCGGTGCAGGAATCCACTACGCCTCCATCGTTGTATCACTTTAACCGATACAAGTCAGCTACTATTTCCGCGGGTCTTGCACAAGGCAGGACGGTGGGTGACGGTATCAAGGCGATGGAGGAAATTAAGAGTCAGGTTCTTGATGATACTTTTACCACATCGTTGACAGGTACATCCAGAGACCTCTCAGAGAGCTCCAGTAACACTTCCTTTGCATTCTTACTCGCATTGATCCTGATCTACCTGATATTGGCTGCTCAATTTGAAAGCTTCGTCGACCCTTTTACTATTATGTTGACTGTTCCTTTGGCGATTGCCGGGGCAATGATCGCGCTGGCGATTTTCGGACAAACGATTAATATATTTTCTCAAATAGGAATGATTATGCTAATCGGGCTTGTTACGAAGAATGGTATCCTTATCGTAGAATTTGCAAATCAAAAGCGAGAAGAAGGCTTGTCTCGGATGGATGCGGTGTTAGAGGCATCCAGGCTGCGTTTGCGTCCGATACTCATGACGAGCTTAGCCATGGCGTTGGGCAGCTTGCCCCTCGCATTATCCATAGGCGCGGCTTCAACGAGTCGCCAACCATTGGGGATCGTGATCGTCGGTGGCATCATGTTCTCGCTGGTACTGACCTTGTTTGTGATTCCAGCGATGTATTCATATCTGTCGCGACAGCCTCAACATGTTAACTTTGAAGACGAAATACGTCAGCCTAACGAGGAATTGGTCTATGATGCGTAGTGTTTGTGCGATTGCTTTTTTAATAATATTTCAGACTTCATATTCACAAGAAGAGATCTCTCTTGGGCAAGTGGTCGCCCTGGCGCTTGAACGGAATTATGACGTGCTCGTATCGAAGAATTTATCGGAGGGAGCAAAAACAGACAATGCGTACTCCTTTGGCGCGTTCATCCCGCAAATCGATGCGGTTGGAAGTACAATTTGGAATAGCAACGATCAATCCCTGCGTTTTCAGGATGAAAGTAGAAATAACAGTGGTAAGGCTGAGTCAAATATTATCTCGGCTTCTGTACAATTACAGTGGACATTATTTGACGGCACCCGCATGTTCGCAACCCGCGAGCGCATAGCGGCTATTGCAAACCAGGGTGAAATTCTGGTAAAGCAGCAAATGGTAAATACCATAGCTTCTGTAGCAACCAATTACTTCGATATTGTTCGGCAGAAGCAGCAGCTGCGCGCCATTCAGGAGCAGATGGCAGTAAGCGAAGTACGCGTAAAGCTTGCAGAGACGAGACTCGCTGTCGGCATGGGTGCGAAGCCGGAATTACTTCAGGCCAAGGTCGACTACAATGAACAACGTACGCAGGTGTTGCAGCAGCAAGCAGTAATTGCACAATTGAAGGATCAATTGAATGCATTGGTAGGGCTTCAGCTTCCTACCACTTATGAAGTTACTGACACGATCATAATTGATCTTAACCTGCGCCAGGAGGAAATAGTCAACAATATTGAAAACACCAGCTATGCACTTCAGTTGTCACGTCAGGAAATCGGGATATCAAGTTTATCGCTGAGGGAAAGGCGAGCGGAACTACTCCCTTTTTTAAATTTCAACGCAGCTTACAATTATTCAAGGACAGACAATACGAGACTGATCAATCCATTTGCGCCCATTTTCAATCAGTCGGATGGTTATAACTACGGATTTACCGTAGCAATGCCTATTTTAACCGGATTTAACCAGCGACGACTTGTGCAGCAGGCGAAAATCAATGTTCGGCGTCAACAAATCTTGTACGACCAGCAAAAAGCAAATGTTAATGTAGGATTGCAGAATGCCTTTGTGCTTTACGATAATGCAAAAAAAATATTGTTGGTTGAGGAGGAGAACATTTTGTTAGCTCGGGAAAATGTGTCGATAGCGTTGGAGACGTTCAAACGTGGCGCTACTACATTCGTTGAATTGCGAACAGCCCAGCAAAGTTTGGCTGATGCATACACGCGTCTTATCAATGCCCGGTATCTGGCAAAAGCTGCAGAAATAGAGTTGCTGCGGTTGAATGGTGGATTGCTTCCTGACGTTGCTGCAGAGCGATAATTTTCCTTCTTTATTCCTATTTTGCACCATCCTATAAATTACGCATGGTTCAACAAATACGGGAGACAGCT
>CAMLER010000485.1 GCA_946478915.1 uncultured Chryseolinea sp. | reverse complement strand
CGTAAACGAGGTCCAATAATTCGGTCATTCGCTTTCGGCTTTGTTGATGCTGACGTCTCGATTTCTTTCTAGTTTCCCTCGGTGTAGTCACTGGCGTGAGATCGAGCTTCTCGGAACTCACGTCAAGCGCCACCACCGCTTTGTTCTTTGGCTGGATGAAGAATGGAATGAAATCTTTCACGGTTCCATGCAGTGCGATAGGGCTCCCGTTGAGTTCAAGCGTTAATTTTTTTACTTCAAATAAATTTTCTGTGAAAACTGCATTTAATTGAACCTGATCAACCTGGATTTTTTTTGGTTTATAAAGAAGCGAACCATCGGTGGCGGTTACTGAACCCTTCAGCTTACCTCTGTATTGTGTCCGTGTAGGGTCGAGGTATTCCGACAGCTTTCCCTTGTATTCCACCCGTGAGATAAAATGACCTTTGTTCAAAACAAAACGATCGTTGTCTAGATGCGCATTAACATCCTTATATGAAAGTTTTGAAGTGAAATTGAGGTCTATTATCGGATCCTGAAGTTTTGTGAAACTGACCTTGCCTTCGATCGGAATTTTTTCCATTTCTCCTTTAAAATGGGAGATGATCACTTTCGAATTATTGTTATCCTTTACCTTGGAATTGTCAATGTGATTCGTAAATGATCCGGATAATGCAATTGAAGAAAAATCCAATGATGCATAGCCGAGGTCGTTGCCTTTGGTTGAAAACGTGATATCTACCTCGGGAATATTGCCCGGGGCCGATATGCCATTCAGTTCAACTTCCACCGTTATCGGTTTTTTTATTCTGAATTTTTCCAGGGTCTTTTTTAGCTTTTGGTTTAAAAGGGCTTGCATTTTGGTTGGATCCGCCGAATTTGATTTGAACACAATTGTAAATGGGCCATTTTGCCTCAGCTGGAAGTTTCCGTTGAACTCAATGCTGGTCTTATCGAACCGTACGGTCGAGGCAGGTAGAATGGTAAGGGATCTTGTTTGGGTATTTAAGTTTGTATAAAGAATAATTGAAGCGCCTTCATTTTCTATGAAACTTCCGCTTTTAGAATTGAAATGAAGACTGTCGAAATGGATTTGCCCTGCAATGCTAATGTCATAACCGGAGTCGGTCGGTATTATTGAGTTCTCGGCGTCGAGGAATTTGAAGCTGATTACTTTTTCCCGCGTGGAATCTACATATACCATTGAGACATTAGTAAAGTCGATTTGGTCTACTTCTAATACGAGCGGTGATTCGTGGCGCCTGACGTTGGTGGAAACAGAATCAGCTTTCCTGTTAAAAATATCACTGTTTGTTTCGCCGCGATGTGTCCTGAAAAGAAAGATGTCAGCTTCATCTAGTTCTATCGAATTGATTGTGATCTCCTTTTTGAGTAAAGGGTAGAAAGCGATGTCAACAAACACTTTTTTTGCAGAAAGAAGTTGCTGTCCGGATCTTTGAAACTGGTTGTCGTACAACGTCACGTTTTTAAGTGTAACCGAAAAGTTCGGGAAGCTGTGAAGAAATGTAAAATCGATGTTACCAATTTGAAACTTTCCATCGATACCTTTGTTAAGCTCGCTCGTCACTTTTGACAACAGTGCATCGCGGTTCCAGTAGGCGATCGCGAGCGTAAGGGATATTAACAGGACCACGAGAGCTAAGGCGTATCCAAAAAATTTGAGCATTTTTTTTATCATAACATCGGGTCAATGGAAGTTACTCAAATTCTTTAAGTTTGATTTATTAACAGGCTATCGCCCCAGCGGAAGAATACCTTTCAAAGGATTAACATTTTAAAGTGAGGTGTGGTTTTTAATTAATGGATGATTCCCTAGTTTACGATTAGTTTACGTATTAAATGGATTCGAGACTGATTAATGCCGCGCTATTGTTCCCGGAATTACATTTCATGGCGTCAAGAAGTGGAGGGCCGGGCGGTCAGAATGTCAATAAGGTTAACTCGAAAATATCACTTCGATTTGAGATACGTCAATCCCAAATCTTGACGGATGATGAGAAGGAAATCATTTCGCAACGGCTTTCAAGCTATTTGACTAAAGACGGCATACTCCATATTTCCTCGCAGGAGAGTAGATCTCAGCTTGAAAATAAGCAAGCAGTCCTTGCAAAACTCGACGCGCTATTGGCCAAAGCATTTGAGAAGCGAAAGGCGCGCAAGAAATCCAAACCTTCACAGGCTGTCATAAAAAAGCGCATTGAAAGTAAAAAACGTTTAAGCGAAAAAAAGAAGTGGCGACAAAAACCGGATTGACGGAAAGGCTGTTTCAACATAGTTAAACTCATGATCGATGTAATAGTCATTGGCGCCGGCGCGGCAGGTTTGTCGGCTGCGCGAAATCTTCTGAAAGCAGGCAAGTCTGTAACCATTCTCGAAGCGCGAGACCGTATTGGTGGACGGATCCATACGATTACTGGCGAGGGATTTTATTTCCCGTCGGAGGCGGGGGCGGAGTTTATCCATGGCGATCTTCCGTTTACAAAATCTTTGTTGAAGGAGGCAAAAGTATCATATTTTGCAGGTGAGGGGCGGACCTGGAATGTTGAATCAGGCAAGTTGTCCGAGGGCGATCTGTTTCATGATGATTGGGATCTGTTGATAAAAAAGCTCCACGAGATTGATCACGATATGCCTATTGGTCGATTTCTTGAATTGAATTTTCGCGAGGAAAAGTATAAGTCTCTGAGAGAGTCGGTAAAAAAGTTTGTAGAGGGATATGATGCAGCGGATATAGAAAAGGCGAGCGCACTGGCTTTGAAGGAAGAGTGGAGCAATGAGAACATTCAGGGATATCGTCCTGAAGGCGGCTACTCGCAGTTGATGAGTTTTCTGGCAGCTGAAATAAAAAAAATGCAAGGAAAACTCCTGCTTTCCGCGGTCGTAAAGAACATCATGTGGAAAGAGAACGAAGTTGAAGTCGTCACCACGAAAGGAGGCAGGTTCACAGCGAAGCGTGTCCTGATCACCGTCCCCGCAGCAGTACTTAAACGAGGTTTGATTGAATTTGACCCACCCTTACTTTCACATCAGAAGGCTTTAGATCATATCGAGGTCGGCGGTGTGGTCAAATTTCTGGTTCAATTCCGGGATCGCATTTGGGAAAATGGCGAACAAACATTTTTTCGTCAAATGCCGGGATTGAATTTTTTATTCTCGGATGCACCAGTTCCGACTTGGTGGACCCAAAGCCCCAAGGAGTTTTCAATGCTAACGGGGTGGCTAGCTGGCCCGGGTTTGAAAAAATTGCCTTCTGATGAAGGCTCTCTCTTGCAGTTGGCATTTCGTTCTTTGAGCTATCTATTTGGCAGTAACGAATCTAACTTAAAGGATTATGTTACCGCGATCAAAGTGATCAATTGGGAAACAGATCCGTTTGCACTGGGTGCCTATGCGTATGCAACCTTACATACTTCGGAAGCTATAGTTACATTTTCTCAGCCAGTCGCAAATACCCTATTTTTTGCGGGTGAGGCGTTCTACGACGGTGCCGAAATGGGTACAGTGGAAGCTGCTTTAGCAACGGGGAACCAGACCGCTGAGAAAATAATCCTCCAAATTGGCGTAGAATCTTAGGTTTCGGTTACTTCTCTGGCAATTTGATGATTCATACTATCGTATCTGCTTTTTTGTGTCAAAACCGATGTTATGAATCCGTTCGAAGGATCTGTTACACCTTCGCAGAACGTAAGGTGTGAGAATTGCTCAACTGAAAATTCAAGCGATAAGAAATTCTGCTCCCAATGCAGTTTCCCAATTGGAGGTACCGAAGATGAACAGCGTAGTTTTCGCTTGCTCGTGAGCAGCCGAAAAAGATTATTGTCTGATGCGGAGGACAAGATCAAGAGTGCCAGGTATACGATTTACATACTGGCCGGCATCTTTTTTCTTGTCGGTGGTATTGCTGGCTTGGCCAACGACGACATACCAACATTGATTGTAAATTTTTGTCTATGTGTGCTGTACCTGATCTTTGCTGCATGGTGTACCAAAAATCCATTTGGTGCAATTCTCACTGCGTTCATCGTATATGTAACCATTCTTGTTGTGAACTTCTTTGTTGACCCTGCCACTATCTTTAGTGGAATCATTATTAAGATTTTTGTGATTGCAGCTTTTATCAAGGGAATTCGTTCAGCGCAGGAGGGTCAGGGATATCTCAAAGAGCTCGAAAAACTAAAAGCAATCCCCGTTGACAACCGATAATATTTCAACTGTGGCTTATAGCCAATGCCAGCACTGCGATGGTGCCCTGATGTCGACTGATCGGTTTTGTGGCCATTGCGGAATTGAAATAACAAACGTATCTGAAATTAAATCAGAGCCAAAAGGGGATGTTCTTAATGTACTGACGCCTACATTGACTTTTTATTTTATCACACTTGTACTTATTGCAACGTATGGGCTAACAGACATATTTCCGGAAGGATTCGAAGGTCTTGTCATTATATCTGTAAT
>CAMLER010000484.1 GCA_946478915.1 uncultured Chryseolinea sp. | reverse complement strand
TCTACAAAGGAGAACCGGTAAGTTTTTTTATTTCTCTACCGGAAATGAACCAGATATTCAAGCACGTAAATGGTAAATTGAACTGGATGGGCAAGTTAAAGTTCCTTTGGCATATGAAAATGAAAACAAATCGGAAGGCCTTCGGTATTCTATTTGGTGTTGTTCCTGAACATCAGGGTAAGGGGCTGGATGGTGCAATGGTGCTAAAAGCAAAGGAAGTTTTACAGGAGCAATACAATCGATACGATGAATATGAAATGAATTGGATTGGCGACTTTCATCCTACTATGATCAATGTTGTAAAACAGGTTGGAGGCGTCGTTTGTAAAAAACACGCGACTTATCGTAAGTTGTTCGATGAAACCAAACCGTTCAAAAGGCACCCGGACCTGAAATAGTTTTGAATATCAATGGCTATTTTTCCGGAAACGACTTTTGTTTAAGATGAAACATAAAACGGCAGTACTACTAATCAACCTGGGAACTCCGGATAGCCCATCCGTTGGACATGTCCGTTCGTACCTATCCCAATTTTTGAACGATCCGAGGGTGATCGATATTCCCTGGCTTTTTCGTAAAATACTTGTCAATCTTATTATCGTTCCATTCCGGGCTCCCAAATCTGCAGCTTTATATAAAAAACTATGGACGGCGAATGGTTCACCCTTATTGTATTATAGCAAGCGTGTTAAAGAACTGCTCCAGAATGATCTTGAAGGGGATTATGAAGTTTTTCTCGCAATGCGCTATAAGCATCCTTCCATCCCCGACGTGCTAGAGGTAATTCGAAAAAAGAACTTCAATCGTATTATTGTGCTCCCACTTTTCCCCCAGTATGCATCAGCATCCACCGGGTCAGCGCATGAGGAAGTGATGCGGGTTGTGTCAAAATGGTGGGTTATTCCCAATATCACTTTTGTCAATCAATATTTTGATCACCCAGGATATATTGAAAGCATGGCCGAAATAGGCCGGAAGTACCCTCATCAGGAATACGATCATGTATTGTTTTCTTACCACGGACTGCCTGAGCGCCAGGTTGACAAGGTATATGATAACGGTCCATGCGCAGATCATAATTGTGAAAATGAAATTACAGAAGAGAATAAGTTCTGCTATAAAGCAACATGCTATGCGACTACGCGATTGCTTGCAGCAGCCTTGAATATTCCTGCGGAGAAATACACAGTTTGTTTCCAATCGCGTCTCGATGAAAAGTGGTTGAAGCCATTTTCAGATAAAGTAGTTGAAGAATGTGCCAAGAAGGGAATGAAAAGAATTCTAGTGTTTTCTCCTGCCTTTACAGCGGATTGTCTTGAAACGATAATTGAAATAGGTGATGAGTACCAGCATATTTTCGAAGCCAATGGAGGGCAGAAAGTTCAACTTGTTGAAAGTTTGAATGATCATCCAAGTTGGATCGCCTGCCTCAAGGATATTGTATTGGCTCAGTAATTCTGATCGGATCTGGTGGAAACTGTTTCGACAATTGGCTGTTGATTCTCATGCTTAATTTTTGTGCTCCACACTAGAATCGCAATCTTTGTCATGTTGAAAATTTCAGGTCTTCTATGAAGATAAAATCACGTCTGCCGGACGTTGGCACTTCTATATTTACCATCATGTCAAAGATGGCGCTTGATTGTGGTGCTATCAATCTCTCACAGGGCTTTCCTGATTTTTCCATTGACAGAAAAATTATAGAACTGGTGAACCATTTTATGATGGCGGATCACAATCAGTATGCACCAATGCCGGGAACACCGGCGCTGCGCAACGCCATCTCAAATGTCATCCAGCGATCATTTGGTATTGAACGAAATCCTGAAACTGAAATCACGATCACATCCGGCGCCACAGAGGCAATCTATGCGGTCATTGCTGCTTTCATTGCGCCCGGTGATGAGGTCATTGTTTTTGATCCTTCCTATGATTCATACAATCCTGTAATACGGCTTAATGGAGGAATTCCTGTACACATCAACTTGCAGTTTCCGGACTTTTCTGTGGATTGGGGGATAGTGCGCAGCAAAATCACCAGCCGCACGAAAATGATCGTGATAAATACACCTCACAATCCCAGTGGCGCTGTGATGACAGAAGCCGATATGAAAGAGTTGGAATCAATCGTACTCAAGCATAACATCCTGGTCTTAAGCGACGAGGCATATGAACGGCTTATTTATGATGGGAATGTGCATCAAAGCGTGCTCCGTTTCCCCGGACTCTCATCCCAAAGCCTTGCGGTATTTTCATTTGGCAAAACATTCCATGCCACAGGATGGAAAATCGGCTATGTGAGTGCGCCGGCTTACCTCATGGAAGAAATCAGAAAGACTCATCAGTTTATAGTCTTTAGCGTGAATACACCAATTCAGCTGGCTCTTGCCGAATATCTTGCCGTACCTGAGCATTATGAGTCGCTGGCTTCGTTTTATCAAAAAAAACGGGACTTTTTTCTGGACCGGATGAAAGGCTCATCCTTCGTACCCCTGCCGTGTAAAGGCTCTTATTTTCAGGTACTCTCGTATGATAATATTTCTAACAAACCCGAGATTGAGATGGCGGAAGAACTCACCCGGAAATACAAAGTAGCGGCAATTCCCGTGTCAGTCTTTTATCAGGACAAGACCGACCACAAGACCTTGCGTTTTTGTTTCGCTAAGAAGGAGGAAACGCTGGAAAAAGCCTGCGATATCCTCCGGACCGTTTAGCTGAGAACCAACTGGGATTACTCCACTTTTAGTTAGAGAAATTGCTCGTCATTCCTTTTATTTGCGGGCAAATCACGGGGAATGCAGGACTTAAAAATATCTATTATTCAGTCAGATCTTCATTGGGAGGACATTGGCGCCAATTTGTCAATGTTCGAGGAAAAGATCTGGCAGATAAGTGGAACGTCTGATGTGATTGTCCTACCTGAAATGTTTACGACGGGGTTCACAATGGCGGCTTCGAAGTTGGCGGAAATGATGAACATGCGAACGTTTAAGTGGATGAAGCAAATGGCTGATCAAACGGGCGCTTTGGTCCTCGGAAGCTACATTGTCAACGTTCATGATAGGTTTTATAACCGGCTTCTGTGGATGGAGCCCGGTGGGAATTTCAAGACGTACGACAAACGTCATCTATTCAGAATGGCGAATGAGCACAAAACGTTTGCGCCAGGTGAAAGTCTCTTGATATCAACCTGGAAAGGATGGCGTATTTGTCCTTTGATTTGCTACGACCTCCGTTTTCCGGTTTGGAGCCGGAATCGTTGGGATGCTGCGGCAAAGCGCCCGTCATACGACGTAATGATCTATGTAGCCAACTGGCCCACTGCACGCATTGATGCATGGGATACATTATTGAAAGCACGCGCTATTGAAAATTTGAGTTACGTTGTAGGAGTCAATCGCGTTGGCCAGGACGGAAATGGTATTGAGCACAACGGACATTCCTCAGTAATCAGTCCAAAAGGCGAGATCGTATTTACAATTGACGAAGCTGAGGCTATCCGTACCGTTGAATTGAATGCCAATTCACTTCATGCATTTAGAGACCGCTTTCCGGCGTATATGGACTCCGATGACTTCACAATTGAATTCGAAGAATTCGAAGAGTCATCCGGATTTATCGGTCAGCAATAATGCAATCACAATCTTCATCAAAACATTTTATGTCCCGTCGCAAAATTTCCCGAGCATTAGTTTCAGTTTTCTACAAGGACAATCTCGAACCTATTATCGAACTGCTGGGGAAAAATGAAGTTGAGTTTGTATCGACGGGTGGTACACAAGAATTCATTGAAAAGCTCGGTTACTCTGTTACTCCAGTTGAAAAGCTGACTGGCTTCCCGTCAATATTCGGGGGGAGGGTAAAAACACTGCATCCATCCATTTTTGGTGGGATATTGTATCGCCGTGACGATTCCTCGGATTTAAGTCAGGCAAAGGAATTTAAGATAAGTCCAATTGATCTCGTTATCGTGGATTTGTATCCCTTTGAAGAGACGGTCGCGAAAGGCGAAGCAGAGGAGGCCATCATTGAAAAGATCGACATTGGAGGTATTTCTCTTATAAGGGGAGCAGCAAAAAATTTCAATGATGTTTTGATTGTTTCCTCGAGGGTTCAATATGAAGAAGTGTACCGTCTATTAGAGTCGCAGAGTTGCTTCACTGAGCTTTCCGATAGGAAAAGGTTTGCAGCAATGGCATTCGATGTCACTTCCCATTACGACTCCGCCATCTTCAACTACTTTAATCAGGAGTTCGAGATTCCAAGCTTCAAAAAAAGTATACAACAAGGTAGAACCTTACGTTACGGAGAGAACCCGCATCAGAAGGGAATCTACTATGGTGATTTAGCTGGACTGTTCGAACAGTTGCATGGCAAGGACTTATCTTATAACAACCTGGTGGATATCGATGCCGCTATCAATTTGTTACAGGAGTTTAGTGGCGACACTGCCTTTGTT
>CAMLER010000483.1 GCA_946478915.1 uncultured Chryseolinea sp. | reverse complement strand
GAATTAAGGTTGCACCACAGCTTTATATTGCCGTTGGAATCTCTGGTGCGATCCAACATTTGGCCGGAGTAAATTCATCGAAGTATATTGTGGTGATTAATAAGGACGCCGATGCGCCATTTTTTAAAGCCGCCGATTATGGCGTCGTGGGAGATGCTTTTGAAATTTTACCAAAGCTTACCGAAGCGGTTAAGAATGCCAAATAATCCATAACCAGTAACAGATAGCCTTTCCTAAGATTAAATTGAATTGATGTGAAGAAAATAAAACTTGAAATATTAGGTCTTTCCTCGAGCCAGTCTCAAACAGGTTCATTCGCTTTGGTGCTGGGCGAAACGGAGGGCAACCGCCGCCTTCCAATTATTATTGGCATGTTCGAAGCGCAAGCAATTGCTATCGAAATAGAGAAGATAATACCGAACCGCCCAATGACGCATGATTTATTTAAAGCATTTGCATCAAACTTCCATTTTACAGTGGAAGAAATAGTGATATCGGATCTTAAAGAGGGGGTTTTCTTTGCAAAGATTATTTGCTCCGATGGATTAAAGAAATCGGAGATTGATGCGCGGCCGTCCGATGCAATTGCGATAGGTCTCAGATTCGATTCACCTATATTCACTTATGAAAATATACTCGCTGAGGCAGGAATAGTTTTAACTGATGAAGCTGAGGAGGAGAAGCCCGAACCAAAGAGCGAAGCGAAAGTTCGAGTTAAGAAAGAGGCTTCCCGAAAAGATGATTTCAAGAATTATTCAATAGAGAAGTTAAACGACCTGTTGAAGGATGCGATCGATAAAGAAGACTACGAGCGGGCGGCTAAGATCAGAGACGAACTCAGCAAGAGAAATTAACATCAGGCGTCGGCGTAATTTATTGTTCGTTATCATCGAGAACATTTTACTCCTGTCAATTTTTTCTTAAAGCTTTTGGCTTCCGGCTTTTGCTTTAAGCTTTAACACCTTAGCGAATGGCATACCTGCGCGGAATCATTGGTATAATCGTTCTTATTGGTATTGCTTATTTGTTATCCAGTAAACGAAAAAGAATAGACTGGAAACTGGTGGCTGCCGGACTTTTGTTGCAGGTAATTGTTGCCATACTGATCTTGAAAGTTCCTTTTGTTAGAAGCGCCTTTGAACTCATCGGTGCAGGCTTTGTAAGATTTCTAAGCTTTGCGGCCAACGGTGCTCAATTTCTGTTTGGCGATCTTGCCCGCAACAGTGACGCCGCTCCAGAGGCCAAACACAACCTTGGATTTTTATTCGCATTTCAAGCCCTTCCAACTGTCATCTTCTTTTCCTCGGTTACTGCCGGACTTTACTATCTGGGCATCCTACAAAAAGTTGTATATGTCTTTGCCTGGGTCATGACAAAAACGATGAGATTGTCGGGTGCTGAAAGTCTTTCGGCAGCAGGCAATATTTTCCTGGGACAGACAGAGGCTCCACTGTTGGTTCGCCCGTTTATTGCAAGGATGACGCAATCCGAATTGCATTGTCTCATGACTGGGGGTATGGCTACGATAGCAGGAAGTGTAATGGGAGCATACATTGCTTTTCTCGGTGGCACGGATCCCGGAGAACTTGTCAAATTTGCCACGTACCTGCTATGCGCTTCAATCATGAATGCTCCGGGAGCAATTGTAATGTCAAAGATTTTTCTGCCTGAAACTGAACCTGAAAAAATTGATACAGCGATTCATGTAAATAAAGAATCAATTGGCGTCAATGTAATCGATGCCCTGGCAACCGGCGCTGCAGACGGTATCAAGCTTGCATTGAATATCGGAGGAATGCTGCTCGCATTCATCGCCATAATTTACGCTATCAATTGGTTTCTCGTGGACGGTATAGGTGCCTGGACGGGCCTGAATGACTGGGTCATCCAATCTACCGGCGGAGCATTTGACGGTTTTTCGTTGCAATATATCTTCGGTCAGATATTCCGTGTGCTGGCATTTGCTATGGGAGCGAGTTGGGCGGAGGCTTTGCAGGTTGGAAGTTTGTTGGGACAGAAAATGGTTATAAACGAGTTCGTTGCATATTTGAGTCTTGGGGATATGAAAGCGTCAGGTTTGTTGAGTGAAAAAGCAATTGCGATATCAACTTACGCAATTTGCGGCTTTGCAAATTTTAGTTCGATAGCTATTCAGATCGGGGGGATTGGCGGAATGGCACCCGAACGTCAGCGAGATCTTTCGCGCTTAGGGTTGAGAGCATTGTTCGCCGCATCACTGGCAACAATGGTATCGGGTACCATTGCCGGTGCGTTGCTCGGATAACTTAAGTTTGGCAGAGTAGAATTATTAAAATGAATTCGGGCGTAACTTGGCGGTATGAATGGGCACGAACATTTGATCGTTCAGCATTTATCACAATTCATATCGAATCATAAACGTGATTTTGTCGAAAGGGTATTGAGCAAACGAACCCGGAAGATCACGGTTATCCTTGAAGATATATTTCAATCACAAAATGCAAGTGCAGTTATCCGTACCTGTGAATGTCTGGGCATTCAGGACGTTCACATTGTGGAGAACACCACGAAATACAGTATCAACCCCCGGGTGTTAAAAGGATCCAACAAGTGGATTGATATCAAGCATCATGGCTCCAAGATTGAAAACAATACGAAAACTCTTTTTGGTAAACTCAAAGAGCAAGGATATCAAATCGTTGTTGCTGATCCTGGTGAAGAAGGCATCCTCATAGAAGACCTTGAAGTTGATAATAAGATTGCTTTAGTATTCGGAAATGAATTGCGGGGAATATCCGCGCAGGCACTTGCCTTGTGCGACCAACGCGTAAGAATTCCCATGTACGGTTTTACGGAAAGTTTTAATATTTCAGTCAGTGCAGCAATTTGTCTTAACACGCTGGTGACCAAGCAGCACGCGAGTGGAAAATTTACTGGCCTTAGCGACGAAGAGAAAGATTCATTAAAATTAAAATGGTATCGCAAAATAGTTCGTAAGTCAGATTTGATCGAGCGGGAGTTTCTGCGCACAATTGAGTAGATTTGTTTGCTTTATAAGTCTATAGTTGATGCGCTGGATGAAGAGAATAATTCTTACGGTTATTATATTATTGGTCTCGTTTTTCCTTTTGAGCAATATATGGATCGTTAGAAGTACCAGAGCCAGAGTATACTCGGATTTAAGTACAGTTCCACATCATCGGATAGCATTGGTCCTAGGCACGAGTCATCGGACCTCTAAAGGCGATCCAAATCCATACTTTGAGAAAAGAATAGAAACTGCTGCAGAATTGTACAATAAAGGAAAGATTGACCACCTGATTTTAAGCGGCGATAACCGCACAATATATTACAATGAGCCAATGGCGATGTTAAAGGCATTGTTAAAAAAGGGTGTTCCAGCTTCCGCAATCACATTGGATTATGCGGGCCTTCGGACGCTCGATTCGATTGTGAGGTGTAAAATGATTTTTGGCCAAAACAAGTTTATCATTATTACTCAGCCATTTCACAGCTACCGGGCTTTGTTCATCAGCAAGTACCACGATATCAATGCCATTGCTATGGTCGCGGAAGAACCGGATTTTGAATACTCTGCGAAAGTCCGGATACGCGAGTATCTTGCGCGAACAAAAGCCGTGTTGGACCTGTACGTTCTAAAAACTCCGCCAAAATTTTTGGGTCGGAAAGAGCAGATAAATGTCCAGGAGGCGAAATAAAACCTAAGCGACCCAAGTTTGGTTTAATATCAGTTATAAAGTATTGCGTGTGCAGAATCCCCGGAACAAGGCATTTTTTCGAATTTACCTACTGATATTTTCCATTATTGCCGGCTTAGCAGTCCCATCTATTGCTCAGGAAACGATTGTGAAGGGAAAAATTACTGACGCAAATTCAGGCGATCCCATTCCATACGTTAACGTTATTTTTGGAGGCACTACCACAGGTATAACATCTGATTTCGATGGTAATTACGAATTGAAATCATCTGAGCCAGTCGATACCATTGTCGTATCATATATAGGATACAGGGTAAGAAAGAAGGCTATTTCCAGAGGTACGTCGCAAACAGTCAATATCCAACTGGAAGAGGATGTAACGACACTTCAGGAAATTGTCTTTGAAGCAGGGGAGAACCCAGCTTTTGAAGTTTTGCGCAATGTAGTTCGCAACAAAAAGAACAATGACAAACGCAAGCTGACTGCTTACGAATATGACACTTACACAAAAATCGAAATCGATGTAGACAATCTTTCGGATAAGTTCAGGCAGCGGAAGATGGTAAAGAAAATTACACAGGTCTTAGATAGTATCGAAGTCATTGCCGGAGAGGATGGTAAGCCTGTATTACCTTTATTGATAACGGAAAGCGTTTCGAAGGTTTATTACCGCGACAACCCATCTCTGAAATATGAGCATATCCTTCGTTCTAAGATAAACGGTGTTGGCGTAGAAGACGGAACAACCGTTACGCAGCTTGTAGGTTCATCCT
>CAMLER010000482.1 GCA_946478915.1 uncultured Chryseolinea sp. | reverse complement strand
TCTGACAGAAGGCTACAAGTTTTTTTGCAATCTCTTTCGTTTCCATAAGCGCGCGGAGTAAAACTAATCCCTGTCATAATAAACCCAAAGGAATAACAGGGCTCGCCCAGGCTTTGTTGAAATGTAACGGAGGGTTCCTACGTTAATACTCAGGATGCTTTGCGAACGTAGTTAATACGCCATTGCAATTGCCACGTCAAGCCCCCGTCCTTGCTTATCTCCCAATCCCATTTAAGTGAATCTGACTTGATATCGTAAAACACCATTCTCTGAATGATCTTTTGACCGTCCCGTTCTTTAATGTGGGTCTTAAATATTCTCTTCTCGCCCTCTGCATCTCCCACAAAATCAAAATAGCTGCCTTGTGTGTCTGCCCAGGCCTGGTGCCACGTTTGTTTGGCCGGATTGTACACGCTGATGCTTGTACCTTTGAACGTTCCCGATGCGAAACTGAAGTTTTCCCGGATCACTTTTCCATCAAGAATTTTTTCGATGTGATTGGTACCCCTTTCAATTTGACCTTGGCTATTGGTCCACGTCAGATCCCAATTTCCAATCCAGAAATCGAAGAGGGTAGAGTCCTGTACCTTGAGTGATTGAGACTGTCCAAAGCATGGGAGAAGAATAATTAGAATTATAACGCAACGCATAGCGTATGGGGTTAAGTGGCAGTTAAATTAATGACGCCGTCACCATCATTCCATACCCGGCTTAGGGTATATTGTGCCACTCTAAATACCGAATTTTATCTTTTGCAGGTTTTTAGCTGGTGGCGATTGTGCTATAAATCGGTATTTTGCGACTTGTTTAGCAGCGAAAAGGCGGATAGACTTTTATGAGGGCTCTTAAGTTTCTTGGTATTTTTATTATCGTATTCAGTTGTATTGAGCCTTATACATTTGTAGTTCCCGACAACTTACAAGCTCTCGTCGTTGAGGGTTATATTTCCGACAAATCATTCAATGATTCCCGCAGCTACCCGTCTGATGGAAGATATTTCAGCGTGCGATTAACGGAAACCACAGATGTTACAAATGTATCTCCGGAGCCAGTGAAAGATGCAATGGTCATGCTTGTTAGCGACGAAGAACAAGAGTGGGTTTATAACCATTCGCTCACCGACCCAGGCCTTTACGAACTTTACGATTCTTCCTTCAAGGCTAAAGCCGGTGTGCAGTATAAACTTCGGGTCATTACTGAAGATGACGATTACGAATCTTCGTGGCAAAGCATTCCCAACGCAGAAATTCCGCCTATTGGTACCGTTGGATTCAGACAGACCGAAAGTGAAAAATATTTGGTCGAGGCTGGTAAGAATGTTCTGCGAACTGTAAAAGAAATTGAAGCGTACATATCGGTAAAGCCTAACATTGCGAGAAATTCGATTTATTACCATTGGAAATTCTCACCCATGTGGGTTTATGTGGCGCCACTCTCGCCGAGTGCAAGTCGTCCAGGTAACACCTGCTGGGTTACAAGCAAAGATTATATGAGAACCTTTGCGCTGCAGGTTGACAACTCGGGCGGCTACGACAAGGCGCTCTTCAGAATACCCACTCTGCATAATGAAAGGCTGCTTGACGATTTTTCAGTGTTGATTCAGCAGTTTGCAATGAACGAGGATCACTACTTTTTTATGAAAGAAATGTATGACCAGAATGAAGGTAATGTACTCGTTGACAAGCCGCCCTTCAATCTAAAATCTAATATCGAATCATGGTCTGGCGAGAAAAAAGTTGTCGGGTACTTCGGCGTGGTTCACGAGCAGGCTACCCGATGGTACTTTAATGTTGGCCAGTTGGATTACCGCGTTGAAAACACTTTCAAGAAGGGATGCGAAACCAATTATGGACCGCCCGTGAGAGGCGACTGCCCGGAGGAACCTTCGCCGGCCTTTGCCGCATGTGAATGCAAGTACTGCCCTAGATATTCCAAAGGCCATGCTGTTAATGTAAGGCCATCCTGGTGGCGGCAATAAATGGAAATAAGGTAATCAGGTTAGCGGTCCCGATTGCTATCAGATTGCTATCGGGATCGGTCGGCTCGAGTAAAGGGTATCGCTTGGGGGTGCGTGGCACTTCGATTAACGGATAACGGATAATTCTACCCAGATAACTAATAACCAATAACTATTAACTTATTTACCAATCCTTATAACTTTGTGCCCAAATCAATTCTATGCTATTGGACTTTGAAAAACCGATCGCGGAACTCGAGGCTAAACTGGGTGACATGACTCACCTTACAAGCAACAGCGATCCGGAGCTCCAGGCCGCCGTTAAGGCGCTGGAAAAGAAGATATTAGAACTAAAAAAGGAAACTTTTTCTAACCTGACGGGATGGCAAAGGGTTCAACTCTCCAGGCATCCCGATCGCCCTTATACGCTTGATTATATTTATGAGATTACCACGGATTTTATAGAGCTTCACGGCGACCGTAATGTTGGTGATGACAAGGCGATGGTTGGGGGATTTGGAAGTATTGAGGGCCAGACCTTCATGTTGATCGGGCACCAAAAGGGGCGTAACACAAAGCAGCGTCAGATGAGAAACTTCGGAATGGCCAACCCCGAGGGCTACCGGAAGTCGCTTAGGCTAATGAAGATGGCAGAGAAGTTCAACAAACCCATCATTACCTTTATCGATACTCCCGGTGCATTTCCCGGCCTCGGTGCCGAAGAACGCGGCCAGGGTGAAGCCATTGCGCGCAACCTTAAAGAAATGTTCATGCTAAAGGTACCCGTGATATGCCTCGTCATCGGCGAAGGCGCCTCGGGAGGGGCACTTGGTATTGCGATCGGCGACAGGGTAATGATGCTTGAAAATACGTGGTACTCCGTGATCTCACCCGAATCTTGTTCCTCAATCTTATGGAGAAGCTGGGATTACAAAGAACAGGCCGCGGAAGTTTTGAAGCTCACTGCTAAAGATATGTTGGCACACAAACTCATTGATGGCATTGTCAAAGAACCGTTAGGAGGAGCGCACGTGGATGTGAAGTGGATGGCGAACGAAGTGAAAAAAGTAATTCTTTCAAAAACGGGTGAACTCTTAAAGCTTACGGCGGAGGAGCGCATTGAACAGCGAATAGCCAAATTCTCGGCAATGGGAGTGGTAAAGGAAGCAGCTACTGTTCGGTAATGTGCCGCCTAAGGGTAAGTAGTAAGTGGTAAGTAGTAAGTTCATCCAGGGAATATCTCCCGGCTTCTAAATTTATTAGCTAACTCCATGAGACTTCATGTCATTGAAACCGGTTTTTTTAAACTCGATGGCGGGGCGATGTTTGGTGTGGTCCCAAAGACCATCTGGCAAAAGAGTAATCCCGCTGACGAGAACAACTTGTGCGCATGGTCTATGCGTTGTTTGCTAATAGAGGATGGCAAGAAACTGATTCTGATAGATAACGGAATTGGTAAGAAGCAGAGCGAAAAATTCTTAAGTTACTATTACCTTCATGGTGATGCCGAACTAACTTCATCCATCAGGAACGCGGGGTTTGGCGAAAATGAAGTTACGGATATGTTTCTCACACACCTTCATTTTGATCACTGCGGCGGCGGGGTTCACCTTGAAGAGGGAAAACCGGTGCTTACTTTTAAGAACGCAAAATATTGGTCAAATGCTGACCATTGGGATTGGGCTATCAGACCCAATGCCCGGGAGCGTGCCAGTTTCTTAAAGGAAAATTTGTTGCCCATGCAAGAGAGCGGTCACCTTCATTTTATTGACGCATCATTATCATCTCCTTTTCAACAGTTTGACATTGAATTTTTTTCAGGGCACACGGAAAAGATGATGGTACCCATGATAAAGTTCAACGGAAAAACGATTTGCTTTGTAGCCGATCTTCTTCCTTCCGTGGGCCACATCCCTTTGCCCTATGTTATGGGATATGATACGCGACCATTGATCACACTGCAGGAAAAGGAAAGATTTCTGAATGATGCCGTTGACAACCAATACATCCTGTTCTTTGAGCACGATCCCGTCAATGAGTGTTGTACTTTAAAACGCACAGAAAAAGGGATAAGACTTGATCGCGCATTTAAATTGAGCGAGGCTATTGAAAGCTAGCCCAAGTATACAACCCTGCAGAACTATACATTGATTGGGATGATGAGGTTCAACGCACAAACTTTATTAACATTCACACAAGCTGTCAGCTCACTGCTGTCAGCTGTCAGCTTATGAAAATCGGATTGACATTATCAGGAGGAGGAGCGAGAGGTATTTCTCACATTGGCGTACTGAAAGCATTAGAAGAATATAATGTTCGAATCGATTGTATCTCCGGGACAAGTACAGGGGCGCTCGTTGGTGCCCTGTATGCTTACGGCTATTCAGCAGAAAAAATACTTGACACTGTTATAGCCACAAAAATATTTTCATCCCTGCGACCAGCCTGGTCCTGGACGGGCCTGGTTAATATTATGAACCTCGAGGAATTGATTTTGAAGCTGATGCCGGAAAATAGTTTCGATGTCTTGAAAAT
>CAMLER010000481.1 GCA_946478915.1 uncultured Chryseolinea sp. | reverse complement strand
CTCCACTGGCGGCGTAATGTCAAAACTATTCGCACACTCGTGGAGCCCGAAACTTTGAACTTGAAACCTTAAACTTTGAACTTTTTAGATTTAGAATTTCTGACTTCAATGGAACGCGTAATATCAAACTATTCGCACGCTCGTGGAGCCCGAAACTTTGAACTTGGAACCTTAAACTTTGAACTTTTTAGATTCATAGTTTTTGACTCCACTGGCCAGCGTAATATCAAAACTATTCACACACTCGTGGAGTCCGAAACTTTGAACTTGAAACCTTTAACTTTGAACTTGTAATAACTTGTAACCTTAGACTTTGAACTTTTTTTTCGGAACCGGATCATACCCATGCGTGCCCCACGGATGGCATCTTGCGATCCGTTTCATTCCTAGCCAAATTCCTTTCATTACGCCCCATTCCTGAATCGCTTCAATGGCGTATTGCGAACACGTTGGCGAATGCCGGCAACTCGCGCCCAGCAGGGGAGACAACGTCCACTGATATATTTTGATTGGGAGTATGAAAATCTTTTTCAACAAGCGGCTCTATTTAATTGGTTCAAAGTTCAATGTTTAAAGTTCAAAGTTTCTGTCTCCGCGGGCGTGCTAAACAATCAGTTTATTTCCCGCTCCAGTGGAAGTCAGGAACTTTGAACCTTGAACTTTAAACCATTAGTGTCCGGGGAAAATTTTAAAAAAGAACAAAGCGGGACCACACTGGCCCCGCTTTTTCATGGTAGATTTAGTTTCCACACAAAAATATACCATGAACAAAAGTACTCATTTCTCCGGACAGCCGACTTTCACTCAACTAATAAAGCTTTTGCCAAAAGATGTCGTGATGAACTGCATCCGTAAGGCAGAATCTGACCATTATTACAAGAAGTTTAATACCTGGCATCATTTGATAACAATGCTATTTGCCTGTTATGGCAATTGTACATCCCTTCGAGAAGTGGTGACAGGAATGCGCGCATTGGAAGGGAGACTGAAGAGTTGCGATATTAAATTTTTTCCCACAAGGAGTACCTTCTCGGACGCAAATGCTAACCGAGACTCGATGGTCTTCGAAGACATTTATCATGGTCTCCGGCAGTATTGGGAAAGTCTTTGCCCGGACAGCCGAAGAAAGAAGTCGTGGTATTTGGTTGATTCGACTAGCATAAAATTATTTCAAGCAATTTTCAAAGGAGCTGGACTATCGAAAGATAATGGGAAACGAAAGGGAGGTCTTAAAGTCCATATGGCTGTCCAGGATCATCAACCCTTTCCTTCAATTGTGCATCTATCAGATGCCGCCGACAACGACAAGGTATTCACCGAATACTTAACAATACCTTCGGGAAGTTCCATTATTATGGACGGAGGTTATCGAAGTTATGACCAATTCAATATTTGGACGATTGAAAATATTCGCTGGGTCACCAAAATTCATCCTCTGAGCACCTACCAGGTAATTCGTTCAAATAAGATATCCAAACGAGAAGCGAAGAAAGGAATCTGGTTGGACCAGCAAATTGTTATGGGATCTCATTACAAAAAAATATCCAAAGTACCGTGCCGGCTAATTCATTTCACCTCTCCTGATACGGGTAAGTCATTTCAATTTATTACCAACGATTTTAAATCTACCCCATCATACATCAGTCAATTATATAAGAAACGCTGGAAGATCGAACTCACATTCAAGCGGCTAAAGCAAAATATGCCCCTGCAATATTTTCTTGGTGACAATAAGAACGCGATTACCATTCAGATTTGGTGTGCCTTGATCGCAGACCTACTACTCAATATCGTTAAACGACAAGTCAAGAGAAAATGGTCGTTCTCCAACATTGTCAGCGTGGTCAGATTACATCTTTTCAATTACATGGATCTCTTTTCTTTTCTTGAAGACCCAGATAAATCAGTAATCGCATCCACAAGTGAGGATATGCAACTAAAATTCGATTTCTCCGGATGACCCCTCTTTTTTCAACTAATAAAAAAATACCGATTCCAACTTGGAGAGAAATGTTTTTTCAATTTTTAAATTTTCCCCGGACAGCAATAACTTCAAACCTTAAACATTAAACATTAAAATCATCTCCCAAAATCATCCTGCACCCTAACAATATCATCCTCATCAGAGGGCTGAGACTTATCTGTATGTTGCCAGATTTCTGCGATCATGCCCCATCCGTCCAGGCCGACAAGGCGATGCCGTTGACCCTGAGGTAGGCGTATGACCTCCCCAATCGCCAACTTTTTCAATTTACCCTCTTCGTCTGTTTGGCTTGTTACAACGCCAGCAGTACCCGCAACAAGCTTCCAGATTTCCGCCCGGCGATAATGGTATTGCCAGGATAACCTTTTATTCGTCTGCACCATCAGGATCTTGGGACTCAGCTTTCCACCAATTTTTAACGTCGACAATTCGACTTCCGGAAAAAAAAACTGTCCGAATTTCGGAGCTTGCGTTTCTTCAATCACAAAGAAACCTCCCCATGGTCTGTCAAAGTCTTTCGCTGCAATAGTAAATCCATTGTCAGATAAATACTTTTCCACCGAAGTGAGTACTTCCGGCTTAGCACCCTCGAGCGATAATTTAGTCTGCATCATATATATAAAGCTAAAATTGCTGGTTAAATTTCATCATCCGCGGCATACCTGATTCCGCATGATTCACGGATCTTATCCAATGTCTCAATCAATAAAAGTGAATCGGCATGGGTCATCCTGGGACTCTCCCTCAGACCCTTTTGCAAACATTCTACCACATGGCGTGTTTCGAACTGGTATCCGTAACCAACTTCATGGTGAATCGCACCTATTTCTGCGGGAACCAAATTCTTTATCATTTCAACAGTAGCCACAGCGTTATGAAATCTGTTTGCTATCCTGATGTATCCATCACTACCGGTTATGGTAGCTTCAACGGGTGTCGCCGCAGCAAATGTCGAGCTGAGATTTGCAAGCGCTCCATTTCGGAATTTCATTGCAATGGCGATCTGTTCATCTACGCCAGTGCTATAGGGTTGCATTGCAGCATGAATTTCAGTGGGTGTCCCGAGTAGTGAAATGGCGAGGAACACCGGATAAATACCGATGTCAAGCAATGAACCACCGCCAAGTAAAGGATCACGCAACCGCTGGGGGCCGGGTGTAGGCGCCTTAAATCCAAAGTCAGCCTGAATCATTTTTATTTCACCGATGCTTCCCGAGCTTATCAGCGACTCAACCTTTTGGTATTGCGGCAGAAATTTTGTCCAGAATGCTTCCATAAGAAACACATCGTTTTTTTTCGCAGCGGCAATCATCTTTTTTACCTGAGCTGCGTTGAGCGCAAAGGCTTTTTCACATAAGACTGCTTTCTTGTTTTCAAGACAAAGAAGTGTATGCTCACAATGAAGACCGTGTGGGGTGGCAATGTATACCGCGTCCACGTCAGGACATGTTACCAGTGCTTCGTAAGAATTGAAGGCATGACGTGCTCCATATTTCGTGGATAATTCTGCAGCCTTCGTTTGACTGCGGGAAGCCACTGCCGTAAGTTCAGCGTCATTAACCCATTTTAAGTCTGCGGCAAATTTATTGGCTATATTTCCGCAGCCTAGTATGCCCCAACGTATTTTTCGGCCCATGTTGCATTATACGATTCAAAAACGAAGGTATAAAATCAAATGTAATGGCCTAATCGCACGAGAGAATATGTCAGAATCAGAATCCACTTTAAACCGTAAAAGCCTTTTTCGTTTTAAGAAATTTTCGGTTTCGCACGCCTCAAGCACAATGAAAGTGGGCACCGATGCAGTATTGTTAGGAGCGTGGACACATGTGGGGGATGCAAAAAACATATTAGACATAGGCACAGGTAATGGAATCATCGCCTTGATGCTTGCTCAGCGATCCCATGATCTTGCGAAAATTGATGCTGTTGAAATTGAAAAGAGAGATGCGATGCAGGCAAAGGAGAATTTTTCCAAATCTCCGTGGTCCCATAAATTGAATATACATCACCTATCCATCCAGGATTTTTATCCGCATAAGCGGTATGACGTTATTGTGAGCAATCCACCCTATTTTAGCAATAGTCAAAGTCCATTAGATGAAAAACGCTATCAGGCGCGGCATACAATAAAATTAAATCATAACGACCTGACTACTGCTGCACTGCGCCTTTTAGAACCCAATGGAAAATTCAGTGTTGTGTTACCATTTAATGAAGGAAATCAATTCATTGCTTTCGCCGAGTCGAAGATGTTATTTTGCTCACGTCGCTTTAGTTTTCGAACGCGAAGTGAAAAAGGAATTGAAAGATGGTTGATTGAATTTCAACGTCGACAGCAAACCATGGAAACGGGCGAAATACTTCTTTATAAAAATAAGACTGGTGAAATTTGGGATGACTCTTATGTAAATCTGACGCGGGATTTTTATATAAAGCTGTAAATTACGCTATGGATTGGTAACTATATACTATTTGGGACAGGTAGAAGCACCCCCTATTTTTTAGCTGG
>CAMLER010000480.1 GCA_946478915.1 uncultured Chryseolinea sp. | reverse complement strand
TCACCAACGTCGATTTACCCTCACCGTTTTTACCGACGAATGCAACTTTCTCTCCCCGTGCGATGGTGAACGATGCATCTTTGAAAACAACGTGATCGCCATACTTTTTGGACAAACCGTCGACAATTACGGGGTAACTACCCGACCTGGGCGCCGGTTGAAACATTAAATACAATGCAGAAGTATCAACTTCATCCACCTCCACAATCTCCATCTTCTCCAACATCTTAACGCGTGATTGAACTTGTAGCGTTTTCGAGTATGTGCCCTTAAACCGTTCAATGAACTCCTGGATTTCGGCAATTTGTTTTGCCTGATCATCAAATTGCTTCTGTTGCTGCTCCCGCCGTTCTTTTCGCAACTGCAGATAATGTGAGTAGTTCGTCTTGTAGTCGTATATCCGACCCATCGTAATCTCGATCGTCCGGTTCGTAAGATTGTCAACGAACGTTTTGTCGTGACTGATCACGATAACCGCCTTTGCATTTTGTATGAGAAATTCTTCCAGCCACTGAATCGATTCTATGTCCATGTGGTTTGTCGGCTCGTCTAGCAAAATAAGATCTGGTTTCTGCAACAGGATCTTTGCCAGTTCGATGCGCATTCTCCAACCGCCACTGAATTCTGAAGTTGGTCTTGAAAAATCCGACCGCAAGAATCCTAGTCCTATCAAGGTCTTCTCGACTTCTGCGTCAAAATTTATTTCCTCAATTGAATAATACTTTTCACTTAATTCAGAAACTTGTTCGATAATTTTAGCGTATTCGTCAGACTCATAATCGGTGCGGGTTTCCAATTGATGATTCAATTCGTCCATCTGTTGTTTCATTCCGAGAATTTTTGAAAAGGCTTTAGATGCCTCTTCGAAAACTGTTGCATCGTCCTTGGTCAAAAGATGCTGCGGCAGGTAAGCGATAATGGCGTCTTTTGGTGCACTAACCTTGCCCCGTGTCGGCTTGTTTACACCGGCAAGTATCTTTAGCAACGTTGATTTACCCGCTCCATTTTTGCCCATTAGGGCGATTCTATCGTTTTCATTAATGTTGAAAGTAATGTTGCTAAACAATGCCGATCCGTTAAATTCGACACTTACGGCGTCAACTGAAATCATGGTATTAAAATAAGGCGGCAAAGATAAGAATTTGTCTGTTATCAATTGCTTGCATCATACTTTGTGGCTTGATGAACCGTTTGACGATAGGGAAGGCAATCGGGTAAAGGTATAAGTGGGATTAGGAATAAGGTATAAAGTATGGCGCACCTACTTACGAATAACGAATAACGGTCAACGGATAATGACACAGCAGGAATTATTCATAAAGAAAATCTTCGACGAGGAGGCAACACTCGTAAAAACTTTTGGCAAGGGTGAATATGTAGTGAGGCAAGGCCAGGTGGAGCAATCGTTGTATTTGATTGAGTCGGGCGCGGTCCGCGTTATTCACGTGACAGAATTTGAAGAACAAACCATCCGCTTTGGATATCCCGGTTCCATGATTACATCACTATCTTCTTTTATTACCGGAAAGCCCTCCGAGTTTTACATAGAAGCGTTGAGGAAAACAACGTTACGGATAGTTTCACGCACGAAGCTGTTTGAGATAATACATGAGGATGCTCAAAATCAAAGCATCTATATCAAGCTCTTGGAAGGGCTTATTGTTCAGCAAATGGAAAGGGAAATCGACTTACTGACGGAGTCGCCTCTCAAGAGATTACAAAGGGTCTTAGACCGCAGTCCTAATCTCTTTCAGGAAATCCCGCTAAAATACATCGCATCCTATCTCAGAATGACACCTGAAACATTGAGCAGAATCCGGAATTCTTGATTACAATCAAGCCTTAGAAGATTAATGCAAGCGAGATTTGTCAAAAAAAGAAGATGAAAATCGACAACAATATCTTAATCAACGATTTATTGCAGAGAACCCACAAGGCGACCGAAAAAGCTAAATCCTTTCAACAGCTTTCCATTGAGCAGCTTCGCTCTAAAAAAGGCGGTCAATGGAGTATTCTTGAATGTTTGGAACACTTAAATCTCTACGGCGATTTCTACCTTGTGGAAATTGAGAAGCGCGTCATAGAAAACAGAAATCGTCCCGGCAGCAATGTCTTTCAAAGCGGTTTGTTAGGAAACTATTTTGCTAATCTAATGGAGGTTAAGGATGGCAAGATTACCAAGATGAAATCTCCTAAGGACAAAAATCCGGTTAATAAGGATCTTACTGAAACAACTATCACCCGGTTCCTGCAACAACAGGAGCAATTGGTTAAACTGCTGCAGTCGTGCCGATCGATGGATCTTACAAGGGCAAAATCAGCAATTTCGCTCACAAGATTGATAAAATTGAGGTTGGGTGACACCTTGCGTTTCTTTACCTATCATATCGAAAGACACGTGCTGCAGGCTGATCGAATTTGTAGAGAACAAAATTTAGATTCCGGAGAGAATAGCGATGGCTTTGAAACAATAGATAGACACGATGGAAACAAAGAAAACGTTAAGGACTTGCGCGAGCGGTCATCAATATTATAAGAGCAGTGATTGTCCGGTGTGTCCCGTTTGTGAGGGCATTAAGGAAGATGACGGCATTTTTTCGGAATTAGCGGCTCCCGCACGGCGAGCACTTGAAAACGCGGGAATCAGAACAGTCTCGCAACTAACTGGCTATGCTAAATCTGATCTTTTAAAGCTTCATGGGATAGGCCCCAGCACTATTCCAAAACTGAGGAAGCTTTTATGTTCGAGGAATCTCGACTTTAAGAATTCCCCCGGTGAATAATTGTTAACGGCTCATAAGTCCCACTCTGGTGTATTGCTGCCAGGATCTCACATACTTTTCTGATATGATACATATTGTGTAGCTTTGCGTCACGTGCTCAGGGGTGCCTTGCTTGCATTAAAATGCAGGCTGAAAGGGCTGAGATCATACCCGGTGGAAGCGCTTACAAGACTTCCACATACCTGATCTGGATAATACCAGCGTAGGGAGAGTTGTCACAGAAGATCCTCACTTCGTGAGCCGTTAAACAATAAGGTGACATGCATAATCTCAGTGAGTTGCTGGAACTTTTGCGGCAGGAGTGGGCGAACGTCGATACCATTCAACTAGCTGTTTTAGTACTCGGCGTTACAGAAGTGTTGTTGGCCAGAGCCAACAGCATCTATCTTTATCCGGCGGGAATTGGCGCGACCATTCTGGCCATTTACAGCTTGTTTACGGTAGGCCTGTACGCAGAGTGCCTGCTTCATGGATACTACCTTGTGATGAGCGTGTATGGTTGGTGGTATTGGAGGGCTGGAAAAAACCATAAGCCGGTACCAATAACGCTGGCGTCACGTAAGGATTGGATTCTAACGCTTGCTATTGTAGTCGGGGGTTTTGTTGTGCTTTTTTTAGCCTTGTCCACATTTACGGATTCGAAAGTTCCAGTATGGGATGCATGGGTCAGCGCGACTGGATGGGCAGGCATGTGGCTTCTCGCTCGGCGAAAAGTAGAGAATTGGGTTTTGCTTAATGTTTCCAATGCATTTGCCATCCCACTTTTGTTTTCTAAATCTCTGCCCATGTTGGGACTTTTAACAATCGTGTTGTTTGTTGTAGCGTGTATTGGTTATTTCGACTGGCTTAAAATCGCACGCAAAACGCTGTCCGACTACGGTACCCCTGCTGCATGAACCGAAACATGGCACATCCCCGCGAATTTATACACGAAAATGTTGCTGAGCGGTTACGCAGTTTTGGCTCGGATGCAGAACGGTTAAAAAACCTACACGCGGGCCAATTATCTGTTATTCATGAAGAAAACTGGCTAAATATGTACGTGCCACGAAATTTTGGTGGCGCTGGATTGTCGTTGCCAGACATTCTCAGAATAGAAGAAGGAGTAGCATGGGCCGATGGCAGTAGCGGATGGGTTGTAACGCTCTGCAGCGGAGCAGCCTGGTTCGTCGGATTTTTGGATCCCATACTTGCTATTGAAATTTTTCAATCGGAAAATGTTTGTTTCGCAGGAAGCGGGGCAATTAATGGAATTGCGGAGCGCTCGTCAAAGGGTTATGAAATCAACGGGAGCTGGCCATACGCAACGGGCTCGCTGCTGGCGACAGTATTTACTGTAAATTGCCTGATTTTTGAAAACGGAATTCAGTTGTGTGGGCCTGACGGCAAACCTCTGGTAAAATCGTTTCTCCTGATGGCGGAAGAGGTAAGGATTCATCGGACATGGAGTGCAATGGGCATGATAGCGACTGGTAGCCATTCGATAGAAGTACGGAATATTATTGTTCCCGATAACCGCTGCTTTACTATCGATCCAGAGTATGCCGTATTGCCGGATGCCATATTTGCCTACCCGTTTCAACAATTAGCGGAATGTACACTAACGATAAACCTGTCAGGGCTGGCTTGCAGGTTTCTGGATCTGGCGGAGCAGAAATTGCGCGGCAAAAGCAACGGACGCTATGATCCATTAATCGCCGAAGAGCGCCTGAAGCTAGATAATGCAAGGC
>CAMLER010000479.1 GCA_946478915.1 uncultured Chryseolinea sp. | reverse complement strand
ATCTTCATAATGAATAGCAATACCCTCGCGCTCCAGTTCCTTAGTTAATGTAGTGGATGTACGATCGTATCCTGAGACAGCCAAGCCCTTCTTTTTAAACCACCTGGCAAGCGCGCTCATACCGATTCCACCGATGCCTAAAAAGTATATATTATGATAGTTCTCCAGTTTCACTCTTGTTGTTATCTACTTCTCACTAATACGGTTTGTAACGTCGTTGAATTACCCGAACCTGAATCGGATCTTGACCCGGAAAGTTTGTATGATTCCGATCTATTGTCCGCCGACTTGTTTTCAAGCAATTTTTCGATCTCATTAACGATATCGCTAGTCGCATTGGGTCTGGCAAATGCAGCTATGTTGCTTCTCAACTTTGCTGATTTTTCTTCATCGAAAATCAGACTCAGCGCGGTATCCAGTAATGTCTCATGGGCATTTGAATCACTTATCAGTATGGCAGCATCCTTATCTGAAAGCGCTTTTGCATTTTTTGTTTGATGATCTTCTGCTACGTTAGGAGATGGCACCAATATCACCGGTTTTTTCGCCACGCAAATTTCGGAAACGCTTAGTGCTCCCGCGCGGGAAATCACGACATCGGCTACCGCATACGCGAGATCCATTTCGCGAACAAAATCTTGCACGCGGATCCTTTTAAGATCATAGTTGGCAAGTCTCGTTTTGTACGCATCGAAATAACCCTTGCCCGTCTGCCACAATACTTGTATTTGTGCTGCCACCAGTTTTTCGATTCCATTGATGACACTTTCATTTATTGTTCTTGCTCCCAAACTCCCTCCAATAATCAATAAGGTTTTGGTGTTAGCCAAGAATCCAAAGTGCGACAATGCCTTTTCACGTTTTGATTCAATGTCGAGAATGTCTTTGCGTACGGGGTTACCGGTCACTACAATCTTTTGCGCCGGAAAATACTTTTCCATTCCTTCATATGCCACGCATACCTTGCTCGCCTTGTCTGCAACTTGCTTGTTAGCCAATCCGGCGAACGAATTCTGCTCTTGAATAACTGTCGGCGTGTTTTTGCGCGTTGCTGCAATCATGATGGGACCGCTGGCATAGCCGCCAGTTCCGATAACAACGTGTGGCTTAAACTTATTCACGATTTGACGTGCGCGAAAATAACTTACAAGTAACTTGACGGGGAACAATAAATTAGAAAATGTCAATCGCCGCTGAAGTCCGCTGATCCACAAGCCGATAATTTTATAACCCGCTTCAGGAACGCGAGTCATTTCCATTTTGCCTTCCGCGCCCACAAAGAGAATTTCAGCGCTGGGATAGCGTGACCTGAATTCATTGGCAATTGCGACAGCCGGAAAAATATGTCCCCCGGTTCCGCCTCCGCTAATGATCAGTCGATATGGTTGCGCAGTACTCATTAAACTCAGGCAGCTTTTACTGTTGTTATATTTCTTTTGGTTTTTTCACTTTCACCAGATTTTGAATTCCAGTTTTGGTCGCGTTCACCCCTGCTCACACTCAGGATGATACCGATAGCCAGTCCGGTAAACACCATGGATGTTCCTCCCATTGAAATCAGCGGAAGTGGCTGTCCTGTTATCGGTCCCAGACCAACAACAACACCCATATTTACCAATGCCTGACACACGAGGTCGAAACTCAGCCCCGCCGATAATAATCCCGCGAAGGCTTTGTCACTGTTGTACGCAGCCTTCATTCCGCGATGCAGCAGTATGAGATAAAGAACAATTACCACCACACCACCCACCATTCCGTATTCTTCAATCACTATCGCATAAATAAAATCGGAATAAGGGTGAGGCAGGATGTTGCGCTGATCGCTATTACCCGGTCCCTTTCCCGTAATGCCACCAGTCGCAACGGCGATACGGGCGTGCTTCGCCTGAAAGGGAAGTTCCTCCCCCTTCATGAAGTTTGTAATCCGATTCCTTGCTGTCTCCCCGCGTACACCAAATTTGACGGCCAGAGCCCCAAACAAAACGCCAACGAAGACCAACATTGCAAGATGTTTAGTGGATACTCTTCCGATAAACATGATCAGCATACAGGTCAGGAAAAGCAGAGCAGCAGTTGATAAGTTAGTCAATGCAATAAGTCCACAAATAGTACCGCACCAGAACAAGATGGGCAGAAGCGACTCTTTAATATCATGAATATTCTGCTGACGCTTTGATAACATGCTGGCGAGATTTACGATCAAAGCAAGACTGGCAAAATCGGAAGGCTGAAAAGAACCGATTATCGGGACGTGAATCCACCGCGCAGCATCATTGATAGTAACGCCGTTGGTGAACGTATAGATGAGGAGTGGAATGCTTATCCACAACGCAAACTTCGAAAGCTTTGAATAATACCGATAATCAACGCGATGAGCAAACCACATGGCTGCAATACCTATCAATACTGTTAGCGTATGTTTAATGAGAAAACTTTCGGGACTTTCAGTACGCTTATATGCTAACGTACCAATTGAACTATAAACCACAAGTATGCTTATGAGTGACAATGCAAATACGACGGCCCAAATGACCCGATCGCCCTGCAAATTTTCGTCTGCCCAAGTTTTGATCTTATTCATTTATGCTGCCCTCCACTTCACTTTTTAAATCCAATACTGCCTTCCTAAATTGGTCACCCCGGTCTTCGTAGTTCTTGAAAAGATCGAAGCTCGCACACGCCGGAGACAACAACACAACGTCGCCACTATTCGCAACTTTAAGTGCCTGACGAACCAGATCGGAAACGCTTTGAGTTTCATAAACTTCTTTAACTACATCGCCAAAAGCCGTTCTCAATTTTGAATTGTCTTTTCCAAGGCAGATCAAAACCTTTACTTTCTTCTTCACGTCGTCCATGATCAGGTTATAATCATTGCCTTTGTCAATCCCTCCCGCAATCCATATCAGGGGTTGATTATAGCTGCCCAATCCGTAGACTACAGAGTCAACATTGGTAGCTTTGGAATCGTTAACAAACTCGACACCTTTGATCGTTGCTACAGATTCAAGTCGGTGCGGTGCATTCTTAAAGGTTTTCAACGCACTTCTAATCCCCTGGACAGTTGCACCAGCCAGAAATGCGGCAGTGACGGCCGACATCGTATTGATTAGATTATGAGGTCCCTTAAGCGTCGTTTCGTCCTGGCCAATACGAAAATTTTCAGCGAGTTTGAAATTCATTTTCTCACCATCAAAATGCACTGGCGCCTTTGATGAAGAAACTAACGATACGGGTAGCTGCTGAGGAATAAGTGTTCGTCGATTTACTTCGCGTTCGATAATCGGATCATTTACATAGTAAATGAAGTGATGATCCTTACCCATGTTCTGGATAAGTTGAAATTTCGAATTGATATAATTATCAAGTGAGTATTCATATCGATCAAGGTGGTCAGGAGTGATGTTGAGCAAAACACTAATATCCGGTTTAAAAGTCTTGATTCCGTCAAGCTGAAATGAACTCATTTCAAGAACGTACCACTTGAATTGCTCTGCAGCTACCTGCCGGGCCATGCTGAATCCTACGTTACCGGCTAACGCCACATTTAGCCCGCATTCCTTAAGCAGGTGGTATGTCAACAGCGTTGTAGTAGTTTTTCCGTTTGTTCCTGTAATAGCTATTATTTTCGCATCGGTGTAAAGAGACGCAAACTCTATTTCATCCACCATGGGAATTCCGGCTGCCGATACTTTTTTTATGATCTCAGCCTTTATCGGAATACCCGGACTTTTAATAATCAGCGATGCATTGAGTATTCTATCATCGGTATGTGTATTTTCTTCAAATAGGATATCCGCGGCTTGAAGTTCTTCCTTGTAGTTTTGCTTGATAGGTCCCTTGTCGGACACAAAAACGTCAAAACCCTTCTTCTTCGCGAGCAATGCTGCTCCCGTTCCGCTCTCGCCTGCACCCAATATGACAACTCTTTCGATCATCTTAGTTTCAGCGTTACGAGACAAATAATGGCGAGGAGTATCCCAACAATCCAGAAGCGGGTTACAATTTTAGCCTCAGGAATATTTTTTTTCTGATAGTGATGATGCAGCGGCGACATCAGAAATATTCGTCGGCCCTCCCCGTATTTTTTCTTCGTGTATTTGAAATAAGAAACCTGGATGATCACCGATAGATTTTCGACCAGAAATATTCCACAAAGAAGAGGCAACAAAATTTCTTTTCTAACGGCAAGAGCCAGAACAGTGATCACGCCACCGAGCGTCAGACTACCTGTATCACCCATGAAGACCTGGGCGGGGTAAGCATTGTACCAAAGAAATCCGAGGCAGGCACCAACAAACGCTGTACAAAATACCACTAGCTCACCCAGGTTTGGTATATACATCACGTTGAGATAATTACTAAAGTCAATGCGTCCGGAAACATAAGCCAGAATTGCGAGCGTCAGACCTATGATCGCGGAGGTCCCTGCAGCGAGTCCATCAATACCATCCGTGATATTGGCGCCGTTCGATACCGCCGTGATAACAAGTATCACCATGCCCACATACACTATCCATGTATACTCA
>CAMLER010000478.1 GCA_946478915.1 uncultured Chryseolinea sp. | reverse complement strand
ACCGATTACCTGACTACCTCCTGACTACCCCATTACCCGCCGTCGACACGTATCGTCGCCGCAATAGAATCCCGCCGGTGTGCAGCTTGCTGAATCTTTACCTTTCTCTTGTAAAGCATTTCAAGAAATGTTTCCTGTCTTGGTTTCGCTAACGTATCAGCATGCATGATGGAATCCTGCTTGAAAATATTCTTTTCAATTTCAGCCCAGAGGTCTTCATCCAATTCATAAAGATCGCAAGCCAATTCTTCTTGCAACTCATAGGGTAGACGCTTAAATCTGGCGGACGAAATTTTTTTGTAAGCTGGATCCTGGTTCACTTGCTTCAAAAAATAGGCAGCAATAGGTAACGCTGTATTAGATCCCTGGCCCAGCCTCGTGTTTCGAAATCTAATGCGCGGATCGTCAGCACCAACCCAGGTTCCTATTGCCAGCTGCGGTGTTATCGCCATAAACCATCCATCGGCATTTGCCTGTGTAGTGCCGGTCTTTCCAGCTACGTCGGTATATATGCCATATTTCCAGCGAAGACGTGATGCTGTTCCCTCGTGTACCACCGTTTGCATCAGTTGCCGCACAAGCAATGCAGTCTCTTTAGAGATTGCCCGCTGGCCCGATCCCTTCGGCTTAAAGTTATCGTATACCTTGCCTGACAAGTCTGTAATAGAATGAATGTAGTAAGGCAAATTGGTCACGCCTTCATTGGCTAAGCAGGCATAAGCAGTGGTCATCTCCATCAATGATATCGATGAAGAACCCAGCGCAATTGAGGGCACATCCGGTAACTCACTATGGATTCCCATTTTCCTGGCAAGCCCGATAGTATTCATAACACCCGCTTCCTGAATTAACTTTACGGCGACAGTATTTACGGAGTACGCCAACGCACCACGCATGGAGTATTGTACGTGGTAATCGTTTTGCATATTTCTGGGTGTCCACTTCACACCTTCCTTATCAATATAAGTTTCCTGTTCGGCAGAATATAGTTCGCATGGAAGTATACCCTCTTCAATTGCCATAGCGTAAACGATTGGCTTGAAGATTGAGCCAACTTGACGCTTTGTTGTGGTTTTCACATGGTCATATTGATAGAAGTCGTGTTCAATTCCGCCTACCCAGGCCTTCACCTCACCCGTTGCGGGTTCCATCGCTAAAAAACCTGCGTTCAGATATTGGAGGTGATGTTTGATTGAATCGATTGGACTAGCTTTCACTTCTTTCTCGCCATCCCATGAAAACATCTGCATGGGTATGCGCTTTTGCATGACCTCCATGATTTCTTTCTCAGAAAGTCCCTGCTGCTTTAATCGTTGATATCGCGGTGATCGAACAATAGCCTCTTGTAAGACATATTCTTTGTCCTGCCAGGGTAGTTCTTTTCCCCAGTGATCAAAGAACTGCTTCTGAACTTCGGTCATCTGTTGAGTTAATGCGTTTTCGGCATATGTCTGCAGTTTTGAATCAATTGTTGTATAGATCTTTAATCCATCTGTATACAGGTTATATGGAGTTCCATCTTCTTTCTTGTTGGCCTTGCACCAATTGATAAGTTCAGACTTGAGATATTCTCTAAAGTAGGGGGCGAGACCGTGATGATGAGAAATCTTGTTGTACTCTAGCCCAAGCGGTAGATCTCTAAGCGTATCTGCTTTGGCTTTATCCAGGAAATCATACTTCACCATTTGGGACAGCACAACATTGCGCCGTTCAAGCGCTCTTTTTGGGAATAATCGCGGATTGTAACTATGCGTAGCTTTAAGCTGACCGATCAGCATTGCAGCCTGATGTGTCTTAAGTGCATCTGACGTTGTCGAATAAAAGCGTTTTGCAGCCGCCTGAATTCCGAAAGTGTTATCTGAAAACGGGATCGTGTTGAGGTATAAGGTAAGGAGATCTTTTTTGGAGTAAATGTTTTCAAGCCGATAAGCCGTGGTTACTTCCCTAAGCTTATTTATGAGAAGCGATAATACCCAGTATCGTTGCCGGGGAAAAAGGTTCTTAGCAAGCTGCTGCGACAAAGTACTACCACCGCCTGCAGATTCATCCTGCAGAAAAATGGACTTTACTACCACACGCCCGAGGCTTACGAAATCTATGCCCTCATGCTCATAAAATCGGACGTCCTCGGTCGCAATCAGCGCATTTATAACCTCAGGTGAAATATTTTCATAAGTCACTTCAGTTCGGTCCTGAATGTAATAGCGTCCCAGTAAGACACTGTCAGCGCTGAAAACTTCAGATGCAACCTGGTTCTGAATCGTTTGCAACTCAGTCCTGCTTGGTGTTTCAATCCATACTACGATCCCAATTATAAGAAAAATGAAGACAGGCGGGCCAGCAAAAATTGTCCACTTTCTTGTTTTTGGATGAGTTTGAAAATAGTGGCCTAACCGCCGAAAAAATGGCTGCACCTTTTCAACGGCTATAAAGAAAAAATCGCGGACAATAATTTTAACCTTCTCAATAAATGAATGCATAACCGTGACAGCACCTATTCAAAAACGCGGAAATTTAATATGACGGGAGCCCGACCGCAAGTGTTCCCGGTTGCATAACATAAAAAGAGCCTTTTAGTTGCCATGGTCTTGAATTTTTGAGTTTTAACGTATGCGAGTCATTCCAGGGTTGCGTTATGCGTAGCAGCTATCTTTATCGGATTCAAAATATCTCTAAACAAAATATCCATATTATTGGTATTTAAATAAAAAAGTGACGAATTCGTTGGAAAGACTATGGCGGAAGCAAAATCGGTATTGGATGAAAAAATTCACTGGTACAAAGACGCTATTATTTATGAACTTCATATTAAAGCCTTTCACGATGGAAACGGCGATGGCATTGGCGATTTTGAAGGGTTGCTGGAAAAGCTTGACTATCTCCAGGACCTCGGTGTAACCGCCATATGGCTACTTCCATTTTACCCTTCGCCTCAAAAAGATGATGGTTATGATATCGCTGATTATTACAACATAAATCCCGCTTACGGCGATATCAAACAATTTAAACATGTTTTGAAGGAAGCGCACAATCGCGGTTTAAAGGTAATAACTGAGCTTGTTATCAACCATACCTCCGATCAGCATCCCTGGTTTCAACGCGCGAGAAAAGCTCCGATCGGCTCATCGCACCGAAATTTTTACGTATGGACGGACGATCCAAAACAATACAAGGACGTTAGGATTATTTTCCAGGATTTTGAAGGTTCTAACTGGAGTTGGGACCCAGTTGCTAAGCAGTATTATTGGCATCGGTTCTTTCATCATCAACCGGATCTTAATTATGATAACCCTACCGTTCATGACGAGATTTTTAAGATTCTTGATTATTGGTGTGCCATGGGGGTTGACGGATTTCGCCTGGATGCAGTACCCTACCTGTATGAGCGAGAAGGGACTAACGGAGAAAATCTGCCTGAAACACACGCGTTCTTAAAAAAACTGCGCAAACATCTTGACGAAAAATTTCCGGGTACGTTGCTGTTAGCCGAAGCCAATATGTGGCCTGAGGATGCTGCTGCGTATTTTGGCGATGGTGATGAATGTCATATGAATTACCATTTTCCAGTGATGCCGCGTATGTTCATGGCGTTGCAGACGGAAGATCGTTATCCGATTACCGATATTTTCGATCAAACTCCTGAGATACCAGCCAATTGCCAATGGGCCATTTTTTTGCGTAATCATGACGAGCTTACACTCGAGATGGTGACCGATGAAGAGCGGGATTATATGTACAAGGTTTATGTAAAGGATCCAAAAGCGAAAATAAATCTTGGCATTCGACACCGACTGGCCCCATTGATGGGAAATAACAGAAAGAAAATCGAATTGCTCGGCTATTTGCTGTTTTCTTTAAAAGGGACGCCTGTGCTTTATTACGGTGACGAAATTGGAATGGGCGACAATTTTTATCTGGGAGACCGGGATGGTGTTCGAACTCCTATGCAATGGAGTTCAGAAAGAAACGCAGGCTTCTCTAAAGCAAATCCACACCGGCTTTATTTACCACTTATTCTTGATCCCGAATATCACCATGAATTTGTGAACGTTGAAATGCAAAACCGGAATACCACCTCTTTGCTATGGTGGACGAAGCGGATCATCAACAAGCGAAAACAATACCGGGCGTTTGGCAATGGGGATATGAAGTTTATTCAATCAGAAAATTCCAAAATCCTTGCCTTTACCCGAAGTTATGAAGAGGAAACGATTCTGGTGGTTGTAAATCTATCACGCTATGCGCAGCCCGTAGAGCTTGATCTAGAGATTTATAAAGGGTATATACCAGTTGAAATTTTTAGCAAGAATAAATTTCCGACTATTAAAGGCGATGCTCATTATTTTCTGACGCTGGGAGGTCATGAATGTTTATGGTTTATTCTTGAAAAAGTCCATCCTGACTCGCACGGCCCGAAAGCGTTGCCGATGCTGGAAGTCGATTCCTGGAAATTGATACAGGAGGCGGAAAGTCTAAAGGCACTGGAGGAGAAGTCCTGACCATCTGACCGAGCGGGCACCTGGGGGGAT
>CAMLER010000477.1 GCA_946478915.1 uncultured Chryseolinea sp. | reverse complement strand
AACGCGTATACTCGCTCGGCATACTGTTGCTCCTTACTGCTTTGGTCACCAGTATGATATTCCCTGCCACCTTCCCTACTTTTGAAAACTTTAGCCAGATTCTTCTCAATCTTTCCATCGATACCATCGTCGCGGTGGGAATGATGTTGCTTCTAATTTCCGGAGCATTCGATTTGTCGGTTGGATCCATTGTTGCTTTTACCGGATGCCTGACAGCGTACCTGATGCACTTTCATGGTGTGCCAGTACCCATAGCGTTGGCAGGTGGTATGGCAGGGGCGTTGATTATCGGGTTCATAAACGGATACCTGATAGCTTATCAAAATATCAATCCCATGATTCAAACATTGGCAATGATGGGTATAGTGAGAGGAGGTGCATTGTTGGTGAGCGGTGCCGGGATTCAAAACCTCCCCTACTGGTTTAATGCGATAGGGCAGTCTAAGTTATTGGGAATTCAAATGCCGGTATGGTACATGCTTACAACGATCGGAATTTTTACTTTTCTTTTTAGTAAGACAATTTTCTTTCGACGGTATTACTATATCGGGGGAAATGAGCGGGCTGCAGACCTTTCGGGAATCCGGGTTAAAAAGATGAAGATGATTGGATTTATCATTTCTGCTTTGCTCGCCGGCTTTGCAGGAATTCTTTTGTCGTCGCGGCTTGGTGCTGCCCTCCCGACTATGGGAAGAGGCCTGGAATTGCGCGTCATCACCGCCGTTATTTTGGGAGGCGCGACGTTGACAGGGGGTTATGGAAAAATTCCAGGTGCATTACTCGGAGCATTGTTTATGGGATTGATTGCCAATATTATGGTCATTGCCCGAATTTCAGGTTACTGGCAGGAGATAATTCTTGGAATGATATTAATAACAACGCTATGGATAGACAAGTACTTGCAAAGAAAATATTCGACGGTCAATTAGACGTTGAAGAACAGAACCGCTTACTTTGTTCTATCTCGATATAGGATGGCAAAAAACAGAATGAGAAACGCAAGTTTCATCATACCGCTTCTATTTATTGTTTTTGGTTGTGAACTACCTCCAAAGAGCGCAACGGACGCGCCAGCCAGAGTGCCGTCCGCCCCAGCACCATTAGATATTGACAACGAAGAATATGTAATGGTTACTACCGCTGTTACCATGCCTATGTATGTCAACCACGATCAGGCAGCCTTTAAGCGTTGGGGTGAAAAAATGAACGTTAAGGTTTCAATACTCGGACCCGCTGAATGGGATGTCCCGGCTCAAATTAATACTATCGAGGAAGTGATCGGCACTCGGCCAACAGGTCTGCTAATTAACGGTACTGACCCTGCTATAGCGCAGGTGATCAACAAAGCCGTTGCAGCGGGTATTCCAACCGTTGTTTACGACTCAGATATTCCTGGCTCTAATCGTCATGCGTTTCTCGGAACTGATTGGTACGAAATTGGAAAAATGCAGGGTGAGGAAATGGTAAGATTAATCGGAGGCAAGGGAAAGATTGCTTATATGGGAATCCTTGGTCTCGTTAACATGGAACAGGGATTTAAGGGGTTGTTAGATGTTCTAAAGAACTATCCAGACATTGAGGTCGTGGGCAAGTACGACGATAAAGCTAATGTCGAGGAGGCAGCGAAAATTACTTCGGATGTTTTAGCTGCGCATCCGGATATTGCAGGATTCTGCGGATTTGATTCAAACTCAGGTCCAGGAATTGCGCTCTCCGTGCGTGAAGCGAATAAGGCCGGCAAGGTAAAAATAACGACTGTCGATTGGGAGCCCGAACATCTTCGACTTGTTAAAGAGGGTGTTATCCAAATGTTGGCTGGACAAAAGCGAGAACTTTTCACCTGGTACGGCGCGCAATTTCTTTACGATATGGTTCACCAAACCAATCCATTGGCGCAGAATGATGCAAAGGCGGGAATCACAAGCGTTCCCTATATTATCAATACGGGACTCCTGAAGATAACAGCGGATAATGTAGATCAATTTATTAACAGATAACCCCAACGCATTCTTCTATGCAAATTTTCAAAGCAGGCGTATTTACAGTTGGTTATGCAAACGGTTTTTTGCGACGAATCAAGTATGGCGATGTCGAGGTGATCCGAATGATATACATGGCACTTCGAGACCACAACTGGAATACGTTTGGACATGTGATTCAACGCGAAGAAATTGAAAAATTCCCTGCCGGATTCAAAATAAGATATGAATGCTTTAATGAATCGGATGAAGAGAAGATTCTAAAATGGAATGTACAGATCCTGGGCAAAGAGGACGGTGAAATTTCATTTGAAATTCATGGTGAGGCCCTGAAAGATGTTCTCAAAAACAGGGCTGGGCTTTGTATACTTCATCCAATCGCAGGTACTGCCGGCTCTCCCTGTCAACTGATCCATACGGATGGCACGACCTCAAAAAGTGCTTTTCCGGTGATGATCTCAGCTGAAAATCCATTTAAAGACCTAAAGCATTTTCGATGGCAATGCAAAGATCGCTGGTATTCGTTGAACTATGAAGGAGACGCTTTTGAGACTGAAGATCAGCGAAACTGGTGCGACGCATCTTATAAAACATTTTGTACTCCGTTGTCCATTCCTTTTCCTGTTCTTTTAAAAACTGGACAAAAAATACATCAGAAAGTAACGTTTAAACCCGATGAGGTACTGCCTCTTATTTCGGGGGAAGAAAAGGCAATTGAAATCTCAGTTTTGGACGGCATATCCGAGCTACCGTTTATCGGTATTGCAGCATCAACTGAATCTGAATCCCTTTCACACGCGTGTATCGTCGCGCTTCGCGAACTGAATCTCCATCATTACAGAATAGAAATCAAACCCGCTGATAAAAATTGGATTGACCAATTTAGAAATGACTGCGGTATCGCCGAGGCATTAGGCATCGCATTGGAAATTGCATTACACATTAAAGATGAGGGTGAATTGTCCAACATTATTGAGACGATTGCGAGTGTCAAAGAGAGAATAAAGCATATCATTCTGCTGAGTCCCGACAGACCAGCCACGGCTCAATGGTTAGTAGACAAGGCACCTTCACTAAAAAAAGAATTCCCGGCGACCATGATCGGCGCAGGCACGGATTACAATTACCGGGAATTAAATGTTCACCTTTTTGAGAGTAAAGCTCTTGACTTTATTAGTTACAGCATCGATCCCCAGGAACACGCGACAGATGATCTGACTATCATTGAAAATATTGGGGGTCAATACGAAACCGTAAGGTCGGCGCAAAACTTGTATCCTGACTGTCCGGCATTCCATGTGTCATCCTTAACGTTGCGAAAAAGGTTTAACCCTGCTGCAACGGTAACAACGGATAGGATATTGTCAAATGAAAAAAAGTCTGATCCAAGGCAGGTTACCGAATTCGCAGCAGTTTTTGCATTAGGAAGCATAAAATCGTTATCGACCGCAAATACAAAGTCAGTTACTTTTTTTCAAACGGCAGGTAGGCAGGGCGTTATTTCACTAACCGGAGAGAAATATCCGGTCTACCATGTGTTGCAACATATTCTTTCGATGTCTGATTACAACGTCCGCCATACCGTGAGCAGCGATCCAGTGAGTGCCGATGCCTTGCTTCTTACTAAAGGTAAATCGGTCAAGCTTATCCTGGTCAACTATACGTCTGCCGGCCAATTGATTGCCTTTGCAGGTAAGAAATACGTTGTTGGACCATTTGAAATAAAAACAATCGAAGGACTCACTATTGAAAATACGAATCAATGAGTCCTCCCCTTCCTAAACCATAGTGGTGCAGTAAGGAACCATAATACCGTACCGGCGGCCATGAGTTTTTTGTGAAGGTCAAACTCGATTGCGTTGTTGAACACAAGAATAGATGGGATAACGGTAAGGCCAAGCGCAATAACGGCGAGTATAGATGCCAGTAGTTTCATAGACCTATTGGAATAAAGTTTTGCGTTGAAAGACTTTACTGAGTACGACAAATAGAACGGTCGCTACGAACCAACCGGGCAAGCCCAGAAAGAAGATCTCAATTCCCACAGCCATATTAAGCCCCAGACAAAAAGCAAGTGTTAAAATCCAGGTAAGCGCTGCAGCCGTATTAAATCCGACGCCCGCTTTTTCGGCGTAGTCGGAAACAAAGCCCATTTTTCTTGAGAAATAAAAGTCAGCAAAAATAATTGCCCCCATCGGCATCAGCACAAGCCCATATAGTGCTACGAAATCCAACAGCCTCATTACCAGCGCCGGAAAACACGCTGCAATTGTCGTTACCAATCCCACAGCAAGGGTTACTTTCCACGTTGTAGTCCCTGGTATCATCGCCTGGATAGCGAGGCCGGCCCGGTATATTGTCGGATTGGCGGTAGTCCATCCAGCAATAACGACACAAGCAGCACCCGCGACACCTGCGGCATAAAACGATATAGGGCCGGGCGCAAACTCACCTGAGTTTTGTTGGAGATAAACGGCGTATAATATTCCAGATGCCAACCACGCTAAAAAGTGACCTACAAACATTCCAGTTGCTGATGTAAAGCCGTAAGTC
>CAMLER010000476.1 GCA_946478915.1 uncultured Chryseolinea sp. | reverse complement strand
AATGGGATCTGAGCTGGAGTGATTAACAATTTTCACTCCGTCGCGTGCAGCATCTTCACTGATGAAAAATTCGTCGTTCGTCAATTGACCATAGCGGATCAGCGCAGGGGTTTCGATGTCCCACACACCCATCTTACCGTGTCCTTGCATCATGATGATACCATAAGCGGCGTTGTCTTTAATCGTGACACTTGCGCCAGGTAGCACTGTTAATTCCTTAGCACTGTAAGCGTGAGATTTATAGCAAATCCATTTTTCATTGTATCCTTCTGCTTCCATTTCGTTGACCGGGCGCACCGGTTTTGGACGCATAAAATGGTTGGCCATGAATTGTGGATCTACATTCAAATCCCAATCGATCACCTCCATAAGCTGATCGTAATCCCCAATTCGTTCTTTTGGTGTACCATTCCACAACAGTTCTTCTGGTATTATCGCTTCATTGACAAGTGACTGATACATTGCAAATACGTCGGAAGCTTTCTGGGGCTCATATGTACACAAGCTGCCAGGAGCGTGTAGCACCCCCGGTGGGACGTCCCAGCCCGTTCCAGGTTCAAGGCGATAAGCAGAAGAATAGTTGGTGATCTTGTTATCGCCTTTTGTGAAGTTTACAAGACATTCCCTTATCTGCGCTTTTGTTGTTCCAGGTGCAATTCCGAAGAATGTATAGGGAAAATCTCCGCCATGATTGTTTAACTGCGGCGGAAAATAATAAGCCTCAGGCTTTCCCAATTGTCCGATGAGTTTCGCGTGTTCATCATTATGGTGGATATGGTGGGGTAGAGGTCCCATGTTGTCAAAGAATTTTGAATACATCGGCCAGCTACCATATTCCTTCCAGAGGCGTTGGCCAATTAGATTTCCTTTGAGTTCGTCGATCGCATCTTTCAAAAGGAATTGCTTTACCTGGTTTCCATCCTTGAAAACCACGGCGCTAAGACCTTCATTCTTTCCGGTTAATGGACCGTTCTTCGCGGGTGTAGTTGACGAAAGCCAACGCTCATCTATTCCCCCACGTTGTCCGCCGAGTACATAGTAGTCATCCGGATGTAATTTTATGCGACGTCCGGGAACACAAAATGATCGCGGTACCCACGTTGGGGCTAGACGCAAAATGCCCTTGCCCTGCTCAAGCGCTTTTTCTGCGAGGCTTGTTTTTTCCATTGTTTCCATAAGAATTTATTTCATAATGCATTATTATTCTGATGATGCGTTTTCCGAAGCAACTCTGCAATAGCAGCTTCCTCATTCATGACTTCAATCTCAACATTGTATTCTCGTGTTTCCCCGGGTTGCAATAAGATCAATTCTTTTCGCGCCCGCACAGCTGCTTGTCCGATAGGGGGGTGGGTTCCCGGCTCCATTCCGGTAACATACTCTCCCTTTCCCCAATGTTGCCAGTTGGTAAGCCATGGCAGTTCTTTTTTCTGAAATCGAATTGCCACAGCGATATTCAATGATGCGTTATGCAATCCGGCAACGCATTGGCCAGCTTTATCCGATTCAATGTCAATGAATGCTACCTCTTCGCCTGAACCGCTATGGGCTGGCAACGGAGCAGGACATTTTCGGAAATTATTTCCTTCCCTAAAAATTTTCGTACTGGTTTTTTCTCCGGGCGATTGCCACTCCCCATTCCAAAGTAAGTCCGTGTCCTCATCGACCAGCGGCCAACCGAAGTTGAGATGGTATAACAGCATGTGGGGGGCTGGTGTATTTGCAAGGTTTGTAATTTCATCATGAATACGTAACACTGCCATCCCAATTGTGCCAGACAGGGTTCTTTTCAGTTCCAAGGTTGGTCCAAATACTTTTGTCTGCCTGATCTTTCCCGTAATGCTGAATTCCAGCTTGCCCTTCAAAGGGTCAGGTTGTATTATTGCTTCAAGTTCTGCAGGTGTGTTGCTGATTTGTCCGTGGAGGCCCCGCTCGCCGAACTCATCTGCTTCCGGACCACCGACATGATCCAGCCCACACGTTGTAAGCAAACCACCTCCAAAAGTCCTTAGCCAGTCCAAACCACGGTTCGAGAAAGGTTCGGGTCTGGTGACACCGCTGTGACTCAGCCAGGTCAGGCTATGCTCGTTAAAAAAGGCATCAGCGATATCCATACCTCGATCAAGAACTACCTTGTACCGCAAGCCAGAGCCCGTGTTGATCCACGCTATACGCACGCCACTTCCCGCACCATTATCAAGCACTGAAGTTTCAATGCCTCCCAGCTGCGCTGAGTTCGATATTTTTCCGTCCCATGCTTTACGCATCCAATGATTTAGTTTTCGGAACTATCCTTTATATTACTTCAACTCCTTGAGCCGGATGTTGCGATACTCGACTTTCATCGGCGGACCCACATGCACCTGGACACCGAGCAATCCCTTCATCTTTCGGTTTGCAGTATCATTGTCGGTGACATCACTCATTAGTACTCCATTGACATAGTGCTGAAGGCGGTTACCTTTGATAACAAGATGTATTTCATTCCAATCGCCGGGCTTGATGTGTTTTTTTAAGTCATCAATGTCGCCCAGCTTTTCCGTTACTTTCAGTCCGGTCCAGGCATTATTTTTTACATTATCGCGAATATCCGTCGCAGGATTATCCAGCGGATCTATGACTGTTTTTTGCCCTCGGTATGCCAGCGTAGTTCTTCCCCGCTCCTCATAGTTTTGCCCTGTGTAGTTATTCTTTCCGTCAATGTCAGCCTGGTATCCTCTCAACGCGTATGGCACATCCGTTAATTGTGCGCTCCTGTAGTTAATGCCGCTGTTACCGTCCACTGCTATACGACATTCCAGCTTCAGTTCAAAATCGGCTGGCTCTCCGCCGCGCCAGATGATGAAGGAGTTTGTTTTTAATAGTTTATCCGGCTTGATTTCTCCCACCAGACATTCATTTTCAATGCGCCAATAATTGGGATCGCCTTCCCATCCTTTCATCGATTTGCCATCAAAGATCTTTACAAAACCCGGTTGTGCGACCGCTGCGGTAGAACATAAACTTATTATCGCTAACGATAAACAGGTGTAGACAATATTTGAAAAATTAATACAGCTGCGTTGTTTAATCATACTATTCCAATTTCTAGTTCTTTGCCTGCGTTTTATTTTTGTACAGCTCATGATCTTTATTTCCTCCAGACATCAAATAAGCCATCAGGTCTTTCAATTCCTCGTTGTTAAGGCTGTTGATCAGACCTGGCATCATCAGGGATATTCGTGACAATTTTGTCGAAGTTACCTCGCTCTTGGGTATCTCGCGCAATGTCTGCGGCGCAAATGGATTCTGCGATACAAAATACGTATTGTCGTTTTCATTCGTCAGTCTGCCGACAACGGAGCTACCGTCTTTCATTACGAATACTGTCGCCGCATATTGATCGGAAACTACTTTATTCGGATCGAGTATCGCTTCCAACATGTCTTTGGTTGTAAACCGATTACCAAGCTGCGTAAGGTCAGGACCGATATTTCCACCTTCGCCCCGCATGGTATGACACTGACCGCACAGCGTTGCTGCAAACATAGCTTTACCTTGTTCAAAATTCCGGTTCACGAGGCCGCTATCCGCAACGAGTGAAGCCTGCTCGATCGTCCATCTTCTGCCGGGTCCTTTGGGTCTTGGCAGATTGGCTAAGTTATTTCCGGAACCGTCTACTAATGAATCACCCGAGACGGTATTAAAATGCTCAAATTGATTTTTAGGTACGTTTGCAAGCGCCATTTGACGTGCCTTGTCAATGAATCCAATGTAGCTGTGGCCCCCTTTATACGCGAAGGCTTTAGCGAACCATTTAAAATAATCTTCCTGAAGATTTGGAGTCCATCCGGTTTTAGCCTGACTAAGAACCACTGCATAATATGATTGCTGTGCAGGAGGAACTTTAGAAAGCATACCTGCAATGTCCAAACCGTATTGTGGATTTCTAAAGATCAGATCGGAGGATTTGCTTACCGTATTATCCATTGCATCATCCTTGGCGTCTTTCATCAAGGCGAGAGTTTTTTGTACTGCTCCCGGTGCTTCTATGTGAATAAGCAACTTGCTCAACATGCGATTGTGGTCATTTGCTTTGGCAGGATAGAGTTGATCAAGGTAAGCGATGACCTGGTTTCTTGTCGAACCTTCCGGCTTGCCCATTCGCGAGAAGACTAATTCAAAGGCGCGCAGCAGATCAATTTGCTGTGACGAAGAAAGCTTATCGTAGTCAATCTTGGTCAAGGCCTGGAGCAACCGGTTCTTCACGTCAGTTTTGGCATGATGTACCAGTGCAATAGCCGCCTGAGTTAAAATTATCGGATCACTTTCCTTTAGGGCGCGTTCTTGCCATTCGTCCAATGGTTGGTGCTCTACGGCAACTCTCGCTGCATAGCGAACAAATCTGTCTTCATGCTTTAAATTCGGCCAAGCAAAATCGACCGCGCCTTGTTGCGGGCCTCCATGAAATTTTTCCAGTTCCCGGCGAAGTTTGTTTTCTTCGGTCAGTTCTGTTGAACCATTTGCATCAGCGGTTGCCGTTTCTTTATCCGCGTCTT
>CAMLER010000475.1 GCA_946478915.1 uncultured Chryseolinea sp. | reverse complement strand
AGGATACGGGTATTACTTTTAGCGCGAACCTGCCGTTCACTGGACTGCACAATTGCTCCTAATGTCGAAGTAATATCATATGTCTTTTGGTCCTGAATATTGTACATGATAAAGAAAGGCTTGTCATGATTCGGCAGCCTTAGCTCTTTCATGTTCCTGTCTAGTTCATCTTGCATCGCTTGTAAGATCACGTCTTGCTGCTGTGACTGACCAGTTGCTTCACTGGAAAGCAGTGATATGAGCAGAATGATGTGAAGAAAATTTCTCATGTGACTCTGAAGATCATTTATTTTTTGCCGGACGTTCGAGGAGATTCTTTTCCACCTGCGCCATCGGTTTTTTCTGCGTTTCTATTCTTTTAACAAAAAGCGATGGAGAGACCGCCGTAACGGGAACGCTACCCGATTCTGCTCCACAAAATCCCGTAAAGATTTCGTGGGAATTGTCAGCAGCCTGAATAGCTGCAAACATCGCCAACGGAGTTCCAATGAGATCAACGCCACGAACCAATTCGTCCGGCCGCCCATCCGCGTATATTCGATACACTTCCGTGGGGAAAATATTAAAGGCATTGGGCATATAGCGATTGGTGGTCGTAAATCCGCCGACCACATCCATGAATAAATAGCCATAGGGCTTCCGTTGCTTCTTGCATTCACTGATCAACATCTTCCGCATCTGGGCCATCGACACGGTTTTCGTATTTTCTATGATCAGATTGGATTGTCTGGACACCGCCTGTGCGCCGGCTTGCGCACGCGCGTGTCCGTTTGAAGCACTCAGGTTTTCGATGGGAGTGCGCGACATCAAAAAAGTTTTTAGGATTCCATTCTCAACAACCTTCACTTTTTGACCGGCTATTCCTTCATCGTCATATTGATAATGACCGTTCAGCGCCTGACCATTAAACTGTGTGAGCGTGGGATCAAAAGTTATGCTCAAGGATTTTGGCAGCACCTGTTCCTGCAATTTGCTCTTGAATGTTTGCCCATCATTCTTGTCTTTAAGTCGGTGACCCTCTACCCTATGACCAAATATCTCATGAAAGAACACGCCCGCCGCGCGTGAGTATAGTATAGCCGGTCCGGTATAAGGCTCCGCGACAGGAGCCTTGCGCAATTGGTCGAGCTTCGCGATCATCTTTTCAACATCCTGAAGGACGGTTTGCTCTGAAGGAAGTTCTGATGGCCTCAACGCAAAATAAGTTTGATGAAGGGGTATTATATCACCATCGTCCGCTCGGATTGACCCCCGAATCGAGAGGTAGGCATAGGTTCTGTTTTGTACGATGGAAGTGCCCTCAGACGACGCAAAATACTTACGCTCAGTATTGACTTCTAAAGATGCAGTCCCATCGATAATGTCAGGATGGTTGCAGAATGGTGCAGAGAGGTTTTTTATTCGTTCAAGCCAGTCAGCAGAATTAAAAAAAGACTTAAAATCCTCCATCGGTGGGGCTACATAAACAGATGGTTTTTCCCGTGAGAAATCCGCCACTGACTTCTCTTGCAACGCCGGCCGATTTTTTAGCGTCTTGTAGATGCTTAGCGCTTGACGATATGAATTCTGAGTTTGCTGCCAGAGCGTAAATTTTATCGCATGCGGTAGGTTGTCCAGCGGAAGCTCAGTGGCACCCCCCGTTCCATACGAATCATACATGTCAAAGTCTTCATAATTCTCGACGGGATGAGAGCTGTCGAAACTGTAATCACCGACTTTTACATCTGTTACAAGAATTCTGGAATGATCTGAATCCGCTCCCACAAGACTTCCAAAGGATGAATTGATATATGCAGTATGGATGTCATGTATGCGGTATGAAAGGTAGTATGGCGGCTGACTAAACTTACTAAACTCGGACATTTCACGCTTCAATTCTGCTTCCACGAGGGAAAGGAGTTCGTCCTGTGGTGGCTGAGCAAAAGCAGCAGCGGAAATAAAAAAAGCAAATAAAGAGCCCGTGATTCTGAGTTTAAATGGAAGGGAAAGCCTGAGATTTTTACGCATTGATCAAATAATAATAGAACAACTTACAAGGGGCCAGGGCACTTCCACTTAATTCAATTTCCGCCTCAAAGGTAACATTGGCCGATGCCGGCTTAACCTGATTTTATCCCTAAACCATAATGTTAACCAACAAATATAACAAGTTGATTTTAAGTTATATATGCCTCCTTAAATAAAATTCACTCTAATTGAATAGTATAACCTTTTCAGTCTTTATGCCAGCATTGGATACTACCCTTAGCAAATATAATCCGGCAGAAAGTCGGCGGCCAGAATTATCATCACCCTGCCAAACCACGCGGTGAATTCCGGCCTGCGTTGGACGTTCAGTAATTTGTCGCACCAGCTGACCTTTCTGATTGTAAATAAGAAGCGAGATAGCTTCGGGCTCTAGGGTTGTGAATTCTATAATCGCCTGAGAAGTCACGGGATTCGGGTAGATATTAAGGGATTTGCTCGACGAGATTTCTTCAGCGTCCAGGATAATAGTGATCTCCTCACCTACCAGTTGAATATCATCGAAGAATAATTCAACGCCGGTAAGCGCAAATTGCTCAGCAACGATCTCGAGGCGATCTATTGAAGGCCACTGGAATTCTCCCTTTGGAGGGTACCATTGTCCGTCCCACGAACCTTTTTCCTCCATCTCAGAAAGAGGAATAATTATCTGATGCCATTGCCCATCAAATGGCACTAACGTTTGGTCTATTGTTTTCCCCATGCGCCAGGGACGATCAGACTCGCCAGTCTTAGTGTCTACAAACCGGATGTCAAAACTGACCTGAGGCAAATTGCTGCGGACCCAAAAACTCAGTTTGTAATCGTGCTGAGGCAATAGTGTAAAGTTCGCGTTGGGATTAAAATCAAAGACGATTGTTTCATATTGCGCACCGTCATTCCACCTAATGGCGTGCTCACCACGGTAAGTCTCTTCATCATGGTAAAAGTTAATGATTGATGTACCTCCATAACTTGAGGTCCGTATACCCTGCGCGGTGTAATCATCATAAATCATTAAACTATTTCTCTGCTGATCATAGGCAAAAGGTTGTTGCGGAGGAACATTGAATTGTAACGCCTCGAGCAGGGGAACATTCAGGTCATACTCGAATAATTCGTTTGAATTTGCCTCGAACAATCCGAACCCGCCGGCGTAATCCCATGTTGCCCACGGAATGTCATGCTCATTCAAATAGTTTTTAACTTCTTTGTACCACGCCACTCGTTCCACGGGGTCGCTATTGGGAATATGAACGCCAATCTCCCCGCAGAATACCGGTACATTTCTAGTCGATTTGAAATTGATTGCGACATCCAGCAATTGCTTCACCCTTGCGAGCGTTCCATCGTTCGCATAATTATTATACGCGCTTTGAATCCATGTACCCTGAAATCCAGATGGCAAAGGTGGCATTTCGGAAGATTTGTAGGGGAACGGGATACCGGCAAGCGGAACCAATGAAGGGTTCACCCAACTCGCGCCCTGATGCGTAAACAAAAAAGGATCGTAAAAGTGGAATGTATAGATAATCTTGTCGTCATCATATACCGGGATGTCATCTAAAGTCGTGTAGCTATTATAATTCGTGCCGCCAACAACAATGTAATGGTCCTGGTCATGTTCACGAATTGCATTAATCGCCGATTGCTGAATCGAGCCCCAGATCGCGTCGCTGATGCCGTGCGGCTCGTTCAAGATTTCATAAAGTAGAAATGGACCACTATCCTTATAATGCAAGGCCAATTGGGTCCAGACTTTTACCAGGATATCTTCCACTTCTGGCTGAGTATCGTCCAGTGGATCGAAGCTATGATTGTCGAGCACCAGGTAGAGTTCAAGTTCCTCGCTCCATGCAACGGCCTGATCCAGGAATTTAAAAAGCAACGGGTCTAACGTATAGTCCGGAGCGCCACTCGTCATCGCGTGCAAATTCACAGGCAAACGAATGACATCGCATCCGAGGCTTTTTATGTTTTGGAAATCTTTTTTTGTAAACCGGGTGAATTGTATCTGGCCTGCCGACGGTGCCTGAAACCATTGCGTTAAGTTGACGCCCTTGTGAAACGGGATTTGCGCCTGTATGGGGAACGAGCTGAACGCGAGAAAAATGAAAATGCATCCACGCATATACGGTAGTTGTTGTTAATATACGGAATATTGAATGGTGATCGGTGGTAAGGTGACTGGTTAATCGGATCGGTACCCGACAGTGATCGGTCGGGCGGCTCGGTTGAAGTGCCTGCGATAGTAGATAGAGCATTTACGGATAACGTAACAAGGTGATCGGTAATCAGGTGATCAGTACCCGATAGCCATCGGGTCGGTCGGCTCGATTGAAGTGTCTGCGATACCTAACGTTCAACAACGGATCGTCGCAGAAGTCCCGCTAGGGACGACATATCGGTAGAAATTATAATTTGCATACACCCAAAATCCCGTCAGGGATGACATATAATTTTTGTGAACCTAAATTTGGCGGGACCAATGGTGATCGGTACCCGACAGTGATCGGTCGGGCGGCTCGGTTGAAGTGCCTGCGATAGT
>CAMLER010000474.1 GCA_946478915.1 uncultured Chryseolinea sp. | reverse complement strand
TGACGGATCAACTCAAGCCGTTTTTGCTGAACATATTGATAATGCTCACTATACCGGGGAATGCCTGTAAGGGTAAGCTTTATGCAGGGAATGGAGTCGTCAATCTCCAAAGTGGCATACTCATCCTTGTAAAAAGGCTTCACCATACTTTCATCTTTAAAAAGAGTGGAATTGAGGGTGCCCATCGACATGTAATTTAACATATATCTAGGAGTTGTAAAAATTTAGGTGACAAAACGGGTAGAAAACTTATTAAAACGTAAACTTTAATTTTCCTAACTTCATGGTAATAATGCTTATACGATGGCTACGATAGAAATAGGTCAAAAGATTAAAGAAATCTTTGACAACCGTCAAATAAAACTTACCGACTTTGCCGATGAGCTCGGAACGGTACGCCAGAATGTTTATCGCATATTTAAAAAACGTCATTTGGATACTGGGCTGTTGCTGAAAATCTCTCAGGTCCTAAACCACAATTTCTTTCAGTATTACGTAGCAGATCCAACAGAGATCACCGATGAGAAGATAAAAATTTTAAAATCTGAGGCATCGGACTACCAAAGGCAGCTAGAGTTGTCTCGTAAAGAGATCGATTACCTTCGCAAAATCATCAAATTAATGGAGGAGAAGGCCGAATTGGTCCATCAGCTGACCCGGGAGAATATGATGCTGCAGTAATGTTATCCCGTTAATAGTTATCCGTTAATCGTCTGCACCCTAACCAAGCTTCACTCTATAGCCGCTCGTATTCCTTTCTATTATTAAACTGCGTCAAACGAGTTTGGGAATAGGCAGAGAGGGGCATTCCCCATCATGGTTGCAGCTTATAAAGTGATGAGCAGATAAAGTTGCCAGAATAGTATTGGACATCGATTTCAATAAATCCAACGTCGCTGATTTGTGTTCTCCAATCGGGGAGATTCCTGGTGCGCAGCCCGGTAACCGATCTGAAGAAGATGTACATGATCTTCAGCATAACGCTATGCCACCACACTCGATTTATGAAATCACAGGCAAGCCATAAACTGCCGGGTCGACAATGCGTTCGAACCAAAGCACAGACTTCGCGACAAGAATTCTCATTGAATAAGTCAAGGTAAAAATGGGTAATTACAACGTCGTAGGTAGACGCTGCCGGAATGTCTCTTTCAGTGCCATGAATAAATTCGACGTTTTGCCTGTAAGTCGGAATTTGCTTATACGCCATATCAATCATCTTTTTTGAAGCATCGATATAGGTCACCTTGCAGTCAGGTTTGGCGGAAACCAATTCGGCCAATAGCCACCCCGTTCCTCCTCCAAGGATCAACACCCGGGAAAGCGGTGCAACTTCATCCAGAAATCTTCTTTGGGCGCGCTTTATTTCCTTCCCAAAAACAAGCCCGGCGAGCTTGTCATACATAGGGGCTAAGCGATCGAAGCCATTCATGCGACCAATACGATTAACGGTAATAGAAAAACCGCGTCGCCGATAAGCCGGTATCTATCGTCCCTTTCTAAATCGTTGCGGAATATGAAGATCAGAAATAGTATTGCATTCATCAGGAATAGGATTAACACAAAGACTATTTGGATCTCCATCAGGAATTGGAGTATGGTAAGAAGATAGCTGGCGGCAAACAGACCATAAAGAAAGGTTTGTGCTGTTTCCCTCCCTAGGATTGTCACAAACGAATTTTGTTCGTTTCGTTGGTCGAATGCCTGATCAAACCAGGAAAATAACAGAAGATTCGTCCACGCTGCAATTGCGAACTGAATTATAATAAGATAATGGGGCGTGCTCAGTTGTACGGGAGAAACCGTAACGGAAAGCAATAAGATTCCCGCAGTATAAAGCGATGCGACAAAAAGTTCTTTCAGAAATCGTAAAGATCGATGAAACAGGAGATAAAGCGCGACTGCAGCGGTTAGTACCAGTCCCCACTCAAATACCTGTCGACGGATAAAGAAAATAGCCACAGCATCCACTATTATAGCAATGACCAGAAAATACACCAGGACACGAAAATTTTCCTGATGAAAGCGATGACGAAGGGTCGCCGCTGGACGCGCAATCTTTCTGGCATCGCGCAGATGATCAACGGTATAAATTACCCAGACTGTCAGGCCAAGCGCTACAAGTCCGACGGGTTTTATTTGAACGTGAAGAATCTGTCCGAAAAACAGTGCACTGGAAAGAGCACCCCCGACGATATCAAGGCTTAGGATATTCACATGTTGATAAAACCGAAATAAGAGGGACATAAAAAAAGTCTTCCACTAGCTGGAAGACTTCAAATTTATCACGATTTATCTTTCGCAGGTTAGGCTGACTTCAAAGCCTCCGCGCCACCAACAATCTCAAGAATTTCTTTCGTAATGGCAGCTTGCCTTGAACGGTTATAGACCAACTTAAGCTCTTTCAGTAGTTCACCCGCGTTTTCAGAAGCTTTGTCCATTGCGGTCATTCGGGCAGCGTGCTCAGCAGCATTTGATTCAAGTACGGAACGATACAGCTGAACATTCAACAATTGTGGTATCAAGCCTGCAAGCAACTCTTCGCCCTCGGGTTCGAATATGTAATCGGGTGTATTACCAACAGCAGAACCCTTTACTGCAAGGGGCAGAAATTGCTCTATGCGCAGAACCTGCGTAGCAACGTTCTTAAATTCGTTGTACACAATCTCAACCTTGTCATATCCACCCTCTTTGAATGTCGAAATAATATGTTGACCAGCTTCTGAAACGTTAGCAAATGTCAGGTGGCCGAAAATGCCCCAATAGGAATCAACACACTTATAGTTACGCTTGGTAAAGAAATCCATTGACCGTCTTCCAAAGGGCAAGATGGTAACGTTGCCTTTATTAAACTGGGCGCTGTACTTTTCCTGAACCAGTTTCACCGCGGCTTTAAGAACGATACTGTTGAAAGCGCCGCACAAGCCCCGATCGGATGTAATCGCAACTACGAGAATTTTGTTTTCGGGACGCTTCGCCGTATACCAGTCCTGCTCAGCATCGTTGGCAATCGAGGCAGCGAGATTCGAAACAATTGTATTAAGCTGTGCAGCGTACGGTCTGATTTGCTGCATCTTCTCCTGGGACCTCCGAAGTTTCGATGCCGCAACCATGCGCATAGCCTTCGTTATCTGCTGGGTAGAGATAACTGAGGTAATTCGATTCTTTACTTCCTTTAAGCTGGGCATACCTTACACCAAATTGCTCGCAACTTCCTGTGCGATTTTTTTGATCAAGTCGACATCCTGATCTTCCATCTTTCCGGCCCTGAAATTGTCCAACACATTCCGGTGCTGAGCTTTCAATACCAGGAGAAAATCACTTTCAAATTGCTTCACTTTTTCAACCGGCACTTTATCCAGGAAACCTCGGGTAGAAGCAAGGATAATGGCTACTTGTTCTTCAACCGGAACAGGTGCGAATTGCGGTTGCTTCAGGATCTCCTGATTTTTTCTTCCGCGATCAATGGTCAGTTTTGTAGCCGCATCCAGGTCGGAACCAAATTTCGCGAAAGCTTCAAGCTCACGGAACTGAGCCTGATCCAGCTTCAACGTACCGGCTACCTTTTTCATCGACTTGATCTGCGCAGATCCACCAACACGCGAAACAGAGATACCAACGTTAATCGCAGGGCGAATACCGGAGTTGAACAGATTTGACTCAAGGAATATCTGGCCGTCGGTGATTGAAATAACATTGGTTGGAATATATGCAGACACGTCACCAGCCTGGGTCTCGATAATCGGGAGTGCTGTAAGTGATCCACCGCCTTTAACCAAATGCTTTATAGAGGCAGGAAGGTCGTTCATGTTCCTGGCGATTTCATCATTGTTAATGATTTTCGCTGCCCGTTCAAGAAGACGTGAGTGCAAATAGAAAATATCACCGGGATATGCTTCGCGACCCGGAGGGCGACGCAGCAACAAACAAACTTCGCGGTAAGCAACAGCCTGCTTGGACAAATCGTCATAGATCACAAGTGCAGGGAGACCGCCATCACGAACAAATTCTCCAATCGCCGCACCTGTGAAGGGAGCAAAGTATTGAAGTGGTGCAGGGTCAGACGCATTTGCCGCAACAATAACAGTGTATTTCATAGCGCCAGCCTTCTCAAGCTCGGCAGCAACACCCGCAATAGTCGAAGCTTTCTGACCAATGGCTACATATATACAATAAACCGGTTGTCCGCGTTCGTAAAATTCCCGTTGGTTGATGATCGTATCGAGTGCAACAGCAGTCTTACCTGTCTGGCGGTCACCGATGATCAGTTCACGTTGTCCACGACCTATTGGAATCATTGCATCAATTGCCTTAATACCTGTCTGCAACGGTTCATTTACAGGCTGACGATAAATAACACCGGGCGCCTTCCGCTCCAGCGGCATTTCATATAGATCTCCCGTTATCTCTCCTTTACCATCGATAGGCTCTCCCAACGTGTTGATTACACGTCCAATCATTCCGTTGCCCACCTTAATAGACGCAATCTGACCTGTTCTTCTCACTGTGTCGCCTTCGTGGATACCTTTAGCTTCACCCATGAGCACCGCTCCA
>CAMLER010000473.1 GCA_946478915.1 uncultured Chryseolinea sp. | reverse complement strand
CAATAATCAACACTCACCTGTCCTGTCGCCTCGCTTTGCACTATTCTCTCAAAAAACGATAAGCTTAAATTATGCAAACGAAACCCCACCTTGAATATTGAATATTGAGTGTTGAGTATTGAGTGTTTCTAAAAACCAAAAAAACATTCAACATTCAACACTCAATAATCAACACTCACCTGTCCTGTCGCCTCGCTTTGCACTATTCTCTCAAAAAGCACTTAGATCACTTCAACTTGAAGGAGACTCCTGACATTTCTTCACTAAGGCTCCATAGCTGTCTCGCACTGGGTTCGTCCAATGAATATCGCATTACACCACCGGCACCAGGCGTATCAGTTAGCTTGGCAATATCTGCATCTTCACAGTATACACCACCGATATCATGAAGCAAGGGAGAAGTAGCGCACCAGACGCTTGTAGCGGCACCCTGAGGAATGGTCTTTAATGAAGCCAGAACATCAGGTAAAATATTTCCAGCGTCATCACAAAAGCCCATTTGTTTAAACAACTCCAAGGGTGCTTCTCTTGCCAATTCCGTTCCATTGATAGAACCAGGATGCACAGCATATGCTCTTACGCCGAATTCTTTGGACAGGCTATCCAAAAGAACCGTAAAAAGATTGCAAGCTGTTTTCGATTGTCCATAAGCCTGGAGTGTTTCATACGGTCGGTGAAGAAAGTTCGGATCATCGAAATTAAACGGAGCAAACTGATGACCTTGCGAAGAGACATTCACAACCCTTGCGCCATTGGCGCGCTTCAGCGCAGGCCATAACCTTGCAACAAGGTGAAATTGTCCCAGGTAATTTATCGAAAGCTGTGATTCAATTCCACGGGCATCCCTGCGCAGCGGCACCCACATTATACCAGCATTGTTAATAAGATGGTGAAGAGGTTGGCCAGTCGCTAAAAACTTCTCACTGAATGAATCTATAGAAAGTGGATCAATTAAATCCAAATGCTCCACCACTATATTAGGGATATTGCACAAATTCTTTCTTGCTTTCTCAATATCCCGTGCAGCCACAATAACCCTTGCTCCGGCCGCTGCAAGTATTTTCGCTGTTTCCAATCCAATACCTGTGTTTCCTCCTGTGACGATTGCGACCTTTCCTTCAAGGTTAACGCCACGGATAACGTCATTTGCCGTCGATGTTGAATTGAATCCTGAGCGAAGCGCAATCTGCCTCAGTCCGTTGAAATTGTTGAGATTTTGTGTTTTTTCCATTTTGTTTCTATTAGTTGAAACAAAAGTATGGACAGGCTCAGGCTGTAACTTTGTTTAAAAGGCCAATCTTGCTTTGTTTAAAAGGCCAGGCAGTTTTAATCTGGGATAAGGCACCACTAATCTGGTAATCAGTTGCTCGATCTACGGTCGAATAATAATAAATAGACGAGTGCAAAAACACGGATTTTAGTAAAGGGTAATCGGTAGGCGCGATCCCAGTTGCACAATAATTGAACGAACGCGGCACGGATAACGATTATTTACTTGCTTACTTACTGTGGCTCGCATAATAATAAGCCAAGCTCAGTAAACCATTTAATCACTTGTGATCCATTCACATCCTTAGTCTTTATAAGTGTTGTAGTAAAAAAAAATCATCAAGCGATATTCTGTTCGTTGTGAAATTGATATACAGCTATAGCCTGTTTAAACTCAAAGATTCAATTTCAACCCTCCATTTATGACAAACCCATCCACTGGCGCATAAATGTCTCTAAAAACCGGATCAGATATTTCCCCGGTATATATTGAATCAAACCGGGTTTGACGAGCGTCGAGAAAATTTTCAAAGTTTATAAATAGCGAAAATTTCTCCCAAAGCCTTTCAAGCATGAATCCACAGATCCAATAGTGTTTGCCATAAGCACCATCGTTCAGTCTTTGTTTACTAAAATAGTATGCCTCCAGTCCAACTTTCCATTTCTCCTCAAGCTCGTACATCAGCACGTTGTTGAGTCTGTGCCTTGCTGTGAGCGGATTCTGAACAGTCAATAAACCTTCATGAATCTTTGTATCGGTAAAGGTGTACCCCACAAATAGTTTAAAATCGCCAAACTCCAATTTGACGTTTGTCTCAGTTCCTTTGGTATCAACAAAACCTGGTAGATTATAAAATTGGTGGTCGCCGCCCTCATTGTTGGATAGTACGAGTGGATTATCAAGGTATGTATAAAAGAATAAGTGATTTATAGTGAATCCTACTTCTCCGAAAAGGGTACGGTAGTTCAAGTCCCAATTCGCTCCGTAGCTTTTCTCCAACTTGTTTCGATCGGGCGAGACCGGTAGCACATTTTGGAATTGAAGTCTTTCGCTCTCTTCTGTAAAAATGGTTGGAGCCTTATAGCCAAAGCCCCCACCCACTCGCGAGCTAAAAGATTCATTAACTCTGTACAACAATGAGACTCGCGGTAGAAAAACAAATCCATAGTCAATGACGTAATCGCCCCTTATACCAGTTTCCATTTTTATTTTTTCAGAAAGTGATACATTGTTCTGAATGAAGGCACCGAATGTGACGTGCGTATAATTCCGTAACGGGGTGGCTGTTGTTTGTTTCTCGACAAACTTATCTGTCCACAAATTTAGCCCTGTAATCCACTCGTGCTCCTCATTTTGTGTAGCAAAGCTCAATTCGGTAAAGCTGCTCTTCTGAACTCCGTCAAATCTGTAGTTTGGAATTTGGAGCAGACGATCGAAATAACTAATACTATTCTTTAGATTAAATGAACCCCACGCAACCTTGCGCGTCAAAGACAATTGCGTCGAGTAACGTTGCGACTCATTGCTTTCAAAATACCGATGTATGGCGTCTCCACCTCCTTCAATATATTTCACGTCGCCTCCAATTCTATCTTCGGTCGTTAAGTTGATCCCGACTACCAGATCAGTGTTCTTGTCCAGGTCTGCGAAAAATTTTGGGTTGAATGTGTAACGTTCAAATTTAGGAATAGCCGTCAGATCGATATCTGCAGGATCGTAGGGTTCACTTGAATTTCGGGAGGCAAAAATTGTTAAACCTATTTTGTCGAATTTTTCGCCGTAAAAGCCACTGAGATCAAGTCCTTTGGCGCTGGTTCCGTTAATAAGAAATCTTAAGTCACGATCTTCAGAAGGGGTTCTGCTAATCAGGTTGACCAACCCGGCAATCGCGCCTCCTCCGTTGAGCGTTGATGAAGATCCCTTTATTACCTCTACCTGCTTAAGATCGAGTGGAGCTGTTTGCAGGAGACCAAGTCCCCCAGAGAATCCTGCATACAATGGAAGTCCATCCTTAAGAATTTGAGTATAACGTCCGTCCAGTCCCTGAATCCGAATGGAAGCGTTAGCAGATGTCGGCGATGTTTGTTGTGTCTGAATCCCTGTGCTTTCACTCAACAACATCCGAATGTCGCCCGGCTTCATGTTGGCTTTTTCATCGAGTTCCTCACCGGCAATAAATTCAACCCGGGTGGGAATGTCGGCGATTGTCCGACTGCTGCGGGTGGAGGTAATGACAATTTCATCCAGTTCCTCTTCACCTGCTTCAAGCAGGATGACGACCGGCTCTTTTGCGTAGGGATATTTGACTTTCAAGAGCTTTGAGCGATATCCAACAAAAGAAAATTCTATTGTTTGCTGACCAGCCGGAATGTCGTTAAGCTGAATACGTCCATCCTGGTCGGAGCTCGCTCCAATTGAAGTTCCCTTGACGACGGCGGCAGCGCCCACCATTGCTTCGCCTGTTTCTGAATCTTTAACGATTGCAGTTAATGATCCTTGTGCAAAACCGTATCCATAAGAAAGAATTACGCAGATTACCGACAATGTGAATCGCATTGAATTAAACTAAATGTGAAAAATAAATAAATGAATGAACCGAAAAATTTCTAAGCGCTCTTAGGTGGTTGCCATACAGAAGAGGGTACGCAGAGATAATGGTGGGCTGAATTTTGGAAGGACTTCGTGGAAAAATATTTAATAGAAAACGGAATGAAATCAGATGCTTCCTGAAATATAACATGTGGTGTACAGCAATTGTCCATACAGAAAGGAGTGCATGATTCTGCGTCTTGGTTGTGTTCGTGGCCCGTCTGCGAAGAAATGTTTAGTTCATTATGATTTGAACATCCGTCTTCGACACATGGGATACAACCTAACCATATTAAATAGATTGCCAATATTGACCCAACATATCGCATGATGACAAATTTAACACTTAACTAGATCGCAATGCAAAAATGATGGAATTAGATGGAGATGGCAATAGTATATATAATTTTTACTTCGTGTGGACCGATCGTTGTGCACGGAGGAATTGCTTGATGATTGTTTTGTTATGATAGCCTTGACGTGGGTAGCCACGGAACCTCTTCTGGTCGATCCCGATTTTCAATCATGTTCGCAACTTAGTTCAAATTGGTTGGCCCGAACTTTACTGGCTACGCTTGCGAAGTAGATTCAACCCCATTCGGGGTTGGACGCGGACAAAGACTTACCCCCGGTAACGCTTCTGGGTTTCACCCAGTGCCCCGGGCGATTCACATTAAGGTCCTTAGGAATTGATTCGCCTTGAATGA
>CAMLER010000472.1 GCA_946478915.1 uncultured Chryseolinea sp. | reverse complement strand
ACAATAAATGTCAACAAGCCAAGCAATCGGGGCACATAGCTTACCTCGGGTGAATTGGCCGGCGGATTCCAGTCACCGAACAACAAGCTCTTGAGTGAGACATTCACTTTGGATGGCTCAGACCATTTCTCAGGCCTAAAATACTTTGGCCAATACCAGTACAATGTGGCGAGAACCGACAGTATTACATATAAGGTGATGGGACCCCAATGCGACGCATTGAGGTTGATGAGCAGGTCCTGACCCTGATCCGATTTCCATAGAGCAAAATACAAAACGATGAGGCCCACAACACCTACGCGATTACTCCACAGTATATGGGTCAACGTTATGCTAAACTCTGAAAATCGCCTGAGATATGCGCCCCGCCACAGAATGTATAAGGCGACTACCGCGACTAAACTAAATTTTATCAATGCAATCAGGGCAATCTTCCAACTATCTAAAGCGGCATTATTCAAAAATTTCAGCATCAGGAAATTTTCTATACCGTCCAGAAAAAATATGAGAATGCAAAACGAGACGAGAAGACTGGTGATCGGTCGTCTTTTCATTCTGGCAAATTTTGCTTCATGCAAGATTACCAAGACAACCAGCAGCATCAGGTAGCAGACCATAAAAGCGAAGTCCCAATAAATATTTACGATCGCCGCGGTTGTCATGGAAGAAGTCTCTGGCTTCCCCGAACAGAGGGGTCCAGCAAGCTTACATGGCTTCTGCCACTCGGTGCGCAAGGCATCTGCGTATTCCTGGTCCCAGGCGAATTCCAGAGAGATGATTCCGTTTGGAGTAAGGTCTGTCTTTAGGCACTGACCTGTATTGATCTGAATAATGAAGGTCAGCAGTGCGAGCGCAGCTGTAATTGAAACTGATGCAGTCGCGTACCTCTCGATGAGCGCTTTCATAATTTTAACCAGTGCATTAACAAAAACAGCCCAAACATCACTGTCTTACAGTAACATATGGGCTCTCACTGGTTCGAACTTACTGAAATAAATTGTGATGCCAACGTTATTTCACCACAGAGTCATAAAGAGCACAGGATGCACAGAGATAATTATAAATCTTTGTGAAACTCCGTGCCCATTGTGACCCTGCACGTCCGCGTGTATTTCATTTCCTCAGCGCCGGGTGGTAGAGCGGAAACATGAAATCGCACGACCTATCCGACAGCCTACCCAAAACGAAGATTGCTTTTAACAGCGGGGCACGCGGAGGGAATTCAGGCTGAGTACACGGAGGAACCTATTCATGAATTTTTCGACGGCTCAAAGAATAGTCAGCAGAGAATCATGATCCAAACGCAGCGTCCTAAGCGTGCATTTGCCTCAGCACCTCCTGCGATAAAAAAGAAACTTTGGAGTCGCACTGCATATCCGACAACGTGTACAGAATCAAGATTGCTTTTAACCATAGAAATCGCGGAGTAAATTCTTCTGAAATTTTCTTTCTCGAAGGTGTCAGCAAAAAAATATTGATTCCTTTCCCAGCGGCCTCGGCGTGTATTTGTCTCAGCGTACACTGCGGTAAAAAAGAAACTTTGAAGGCGCACGGACTATCCGACAGCGTGCACGAAGCAGGATTGCTCTAAACCGCAGGTTCTGCTAAGTAAATTCTTCTGAAATTTTCTGTCGCGAAGGGTCACAAAAAATCTTGATTCCCTTCTAAGCGGCCTCAGCGTGCATTTGCCCCAGGTCCCTGCGGTAAAAAAGAAACTTTGGAGTCGCACTGCATATCCGACATCGTGCACAGAACGAGATTGCTTTTAACTGCGCAGCTACGGAGCACACAAAGATTGCCCAGAGATTTGATTGACATTTCAAATCCTCTGTGATTTCTTTGGTTCTTAACACAGAATCGCTGTGGTAGAAACCTTTTTTAATTTTACTAACCCTTTGGAATCTTGATTTTCTGCCCTGGGAAAATCTTATCAGGATCTTTGATAACATCCTTGTTCATCTGATGAATTTTTTGCCAGGTGGTTCCATATTGCTTAGCGATTTTGCTCAGAGAATCGCCTTTTTTGATTTCGTAAATCTCATCGAAATCGCCAGCTTCAATGTTCAACATCAAGTCGCCGGCCCTCATATCCGGATCGATCTTACTATAAGCATCCCACATTTTTTGTTTCACATTTTCTGACGCTTTGCCGGAAATATGAAGCACATTATTCTTCTCTTCTATTTTAAGATCAGATGCGCCGTTCTGCTTAGCCAGGTCTATTACTGATTTATATTTGTCCTGTAGTGCCATTGGTTCATTAATTTATCGTGAGTTTATTCTCCACTTTCGCAGCTCCTGATTCCATTGCGGCCTTCATAGCGTTTTGTACTTCAGCTCTTTTAACTGAACCGGTGAGGGTTACAATGCTATCAGTTACAGTTGCTGTTACCCCCGTCACTTTGTAAGTCGCAAGGTTTTCATTCACTTTGGTTAGCAGCGCTGTATCGGCAGACCTTCTTAATTCTTCTGGCGAAGGTCCTTTTGGTTTTACTGTCAGCGAATTTACAACGCTCTTAACTCCTTTAATACCTTTAACACTGCTTTCTGCCTGCTGCTTTAATTCGTCATTTTCCACTTCACCGGTCAACGTCACCACGCCTTTCTCGACACTTGCATTTACAGGGCCTAAACTTGTATTTGCGGAAAGAGCTTCCTGAACGGATTCGGTCACCTGCTCATCACTGGGCGAACACGAGACTACCGCAAATGCGATGAGCAATGGAAGAATAAAAGTAAAAACAGGTTTTTTCATAGGGTTAGAATTAGGTTAAAATTGATCGGATGCTTGAAGTAACGCTGCCGGGTGCGTAACATAAATGATAAACACCATCGATAACCAATTGTTCGTCATGGATGTTAAAGAACAAACTAAATCTTACTATTATGCCAATCGTAAAAGTCATCGAAGTTATTGCATCGTCTGACAAAGGGATCGATGATGCAATCCGTCAAGGGGTTGCTGAAGCTTCCAAGACAGTCAGAAACATCGATTCTGTCTACGTCAAGGACATCAAGGCACATGTAAAAGATGGACAGGTGACAAGCTTTGGCTGCATTTGCAAAATAGCCTTCCGGGTGGATTAGCTATTGATTTCAGTGTTCGTGCAGGGGAATAACCCGATCGGTTAAATCGGGACGGAATTATTTTTGTCTCCGCAGTACCATGCCATTTCTCGCGTTATTGTGCGTCTGCTGTTCAAGTGTCGGCATTCCATTAACTATGACCCATTCAATTCCCACGGAATAAAGGTGCGGATTGGTAAATGTTGCTGCATCGCGCACTTTGTTTTCGTCGAAAATCACAATATCAGCCGCCATCCCTTCCTGCAGAATACCCCGGTCGCGCAATTGGAATTTTCTTGCCGGAAGGGACGTCATCCTTCTCACAGCTTCTTCTAACAGTACAATTTTTTGTTCTCTAACATAGTGACCGAGAACCCGCGCATTTGTTCCATACCCTCGTGGATGAGGCTTCGTTGTGCCGGGAGAATGGATACCTGCGTCGGAGGCAAACATATTAAATGGATATTTCATTATGTATTTCAAGTCATCTTCACTCATGCTGAAAAAAACCATCTGCACATGACCTTTGGCAATCATATCGAGGATTGTTTCTGCCTCTGCTTTTGCATTCGGGCGTCTGCCGGTCAATACGTTAATCTCTGAAATACTTTTTCCATTGTACGTGGTATCTGTTTGATAATTGGCAACGACAGCATAGGAATAATTTTTCAGCCTTTTCTTTTTCAACTCTGTTCTCATTTCATCAATTATTTTTTCTCGGATGGAAGAATTATTAAGCCGGTACATCAGCGAATCATTCCCACCCGAAAATACCCACGTCGGCACCAATGCATTTAGCGATGTGCTGCTTGCAACGTATGGATATTGGTCTATAGTCACATCAATGCCTTCCCGCCGTGCTTGCTCAATCTTTGCAATGGTTTTTTCGGATTTCCCCCAGTTTGGCTTGTAGGTCACCTTGAAGTGTGAAATTTCCACCGGCATATTCGCCTTACGTCCAACGTCCAAAGCTTCGTCAATGGCCGCCAGTACATTATCACCTTCGCTGCGAATATGAGAAGAATACACCCCGTTGTGCCGCGCAGCTATTTTAGCCAGCTCAATCACTTCGTCAGTTTTTGAATAAGTGCCAGGCACATAGATCAACCCCGTAGAAAATCCCACGGCCCCGTCCTCCATCGCTTTATTAACCAGATCTTCCATTTGTTTTTGTTCGGATGGGTCGGGCGCACGCATACTTTCTCCCATCACTGCTCGCCTTACATCGTTATGCCCGATAAGAGTCGCTACATTGATTGACAACCTGGCGCTGTCGAGCCTCCGAAAGTAGTCCTCAATATCAACCTTAGAAAATCCGCAATTTCCGGTAACAACTGTGGTGACGCCATCGTGAATAAAATTTGGGGCTGTTGGAAATTTTAAATCATTGCCTTCAATATGCGTATGCACATCAATAAATCCGGGGCACACGATCAAGCCCGTTGCATCAATAGTACGCCTTGCATCCCCCGCTATTCGGCCAACTTTAACAATTTTTCCCTTGCTGATCGCGATATCTCCCAT
>CAMLER010000471.1 GCA_946478915.1 uncultured Chryseolinea sp. | reverse complement strand
AGGGACTCGAACCCCCACGCCTTTCGGCACCAGATCCTAAGTCTGGCACGGCTACCAATTACGCCACATCCGCATTAAAACTGTGTCAGTTGTCCGGGGTGTTATTCGATTATTACCTCGAACACTGTCCCCTTGTTCTAACTGCTATTTGGCTTCACTTGTTCCGCTCTCCGTTGCAGTCTGTATGAAAGCACAGATTTCAACTTCGACGGGAAATGACGCCATCCACGTAAAAAGGAGGGGCAAATTTATAGATAATTCAGAAATAAGAAATAGTTTAAGTTTGTTATCCAAGAAAACGACATTTTGATGCTAATAGCTCATTTTTATTTTAGGCCAAACTAAAGTTAAAGATGGTAATAGATACGGAGCAGGAGAAAAGGGAGATTATCAACAGGTACCGGCGGTTGTTAAGAAAGGCTAAACCGATCTTAAAGGATGGTGATGCCAAACTGATAAAAAAAGCATTTACCATTTCGCTTGAGGCTCATAAGGATATGCGCCGTAAGTCTGGCGAACCCTTTATTTTTCACCCCCTTGCTGTAGCCGAGATATGTGTTGAAGAAATTGGTCTTGGCACAACGTCCATTATATCAGCACTTATGCATGACGTGGTGGAGGACACTGACATTGAGCTGGTTGATATCGAGCGCATGTTTGGAAAGAAGGTGGCACGAATTATTGACGGTCTGACCAAGATTCGCGGCGTTTTCGAATATGGAACTTCACAGCAGGCAGAGAACTTCAGAAAGATGCTTTTCACGCTCTCTGAAGATGTTCGGGTAATTCTAATAAAACTGGCAGACCGGCTACACAACATGCGTACCCTGGACAGCATGCCGAGACACAAACAGCTTAAGGTTGCAAACGAAACTATCTACCTTTATGCTCCTCTTGCACATCGTCTGGGTCTGAATGCGTTCAAAACAGAATTGGAAGACCTTTATCTTCGGTTCACCGACCGACAGGTCTACGATTCCATTGCCCAGAACATTGACGCTACCAAAACCGTACGATCAAAATTTATCAAGCAATTTATTCTGCCGATAAAGGATGAGTTGGACAAGCTCAAAATTGATTATGAAATAATTGGGCGACCTAAGTCGATCTATTCGATTTGGAATAAGATGCACAAGCAGAATATTCCATTTGAAGAAGTGTTTGACCTTTTTGCAATACGCATAATAATCGACACGGCGGTTGATCATGAAAAAGCACTTTGCTGGCAGGTTTACTCAATTGTAACGGATTATTATACGCCTAACCCCGACAGGCTGCGCGACTGGATCAGCACACCTAAGTCAAATGGTTATGAATCGCTGCACACTACCGTGATGGCAAAGAACGGGCAATGGGTTGAGGTTCAGATCAGAAGTAAAAGAATGGATGAAATTGCAGAGAAAGGCTATGCTGCACACTGGAAGTATAAGGATAGCAGTGCCACTGCGGAATCCAACTTGGAAAAATGGTTGGCAAGGGTTCGCGATCTGTTAGAACAAAACGATCATTCGGCTCTCGATTTTGTAGACGATTTCAAAGGAAATCTTTTTAGTGAAGAGGTTTTTGTATTTACGCCCAAGGGCGAATTAAAGACATTACCTTATGGATCCACTGCCCTCGACTTTGCCTTCGACATACACACTCAGGTGGGTTCAAAATGTATCGGTGCCAAGGTAAATAACAAGCTTGTTCCAATAAACTATGTGCTGAAGAACGGCGATCAAATTGAAATTCTTACTTCTCAGAAACAAAAGCCGCACGAAGACTGGCTGAGGTTCGTGGTTAGCTCTAAGGCAAAGGCACGAATAAAGGACCAACTTAAGGAAGACAAGAAGAAGCTGGCCGACGAGGGAAAAGAGATCGTAATAAGGAAGTTGCGTCAGGGAAAAGAAGAGGCAACGCCGCAGTTAATGGAACAGATGCGCGAATACTTCAAGATGTCGGCCAACTTCGACCTGTTTTATCGCGTCGGAAAAGGCTTTATCACTTCGGCCGACATAAAAAAGTTTCTTGAAAACAAACCACAAATATCCAAGGTCCGGCCTTTAACCAATGTTCCCGACACCAGGCCGGTCGAAGTAGAGACCGGTAAGCAAAAAGGTCGTTACGATGATATCCTGCTTATTGGCGAAGATATGGACGTGGTAGACTACAAACTTGCGAAATGCTGTACGCCAATCCCAGGTGATGATGTATTTGGCTTTGTCACAGTCAACGAGGGAATCAAAATACACCGAACTAATTGTCCAAATGCGCCAGAATTACTTTCGCATCACGGCAATAGGGTTGTTAAGGCGAAATGGACCTCACAACACGAAGTAGCTTTCCTGACAGGGTTAAAGATTCGCGGTACAGATCGCGTTGGCCTGATCAACGACGTTACCAAGGTTATTTCGGAAGAATTGAAAGTAAATATGAGTTCAATGTCAATTCATACCGATTCGGGGATTTTTGAGGGAGAAATTATGTTGTATGTGAACGATACAAGGCATTTGGAGCAGATGATTGAGAAACTGAGGAATGTTGAAGGCGTTGTAAAAGCAAGTCGCTTCGATTCCAAGGAATAAATGCATTAAATAATTTTATCCTGCTATCTTTGCCCGTTAATGCGAATGGGACTGAATCCGAAGATATACGACGAAGTAAAAAAGATTTTTACGGCTTACCTTGAGAACAAAGAGCTCCGGAAGACGCCTGAACGTTATGCCATTCTGGAAGAAATTTATTCACGCGATGGCCATTTTGATGTTGAGTCGCTGTACATCAGCATGAAGAACAAAAATTACAGGGTAAGCCGCGCTACTGTTTACAACACGCTTGATCTTTTGGTGGAGTGCGATCTTGTGAGTAAACATCAATTCGGAAAGAATCTTGCACAGTACGAAAAATCTTACGGTTACAAACAACACGACCATTTAATATGCACCGAGTGTCATAAGGTGGTTGAATTTTGTGATCCGAGAATTCAAAACATCCAAAGCACGGTAGAAGAGATTTTGCATTTCAATGTCATGCATCATTCGCTCATCTTATATGCAACCTGTACGAGGCAGAATTGTGAAAACAAAACGCTTCAATCAAATCAAGTAGCATGAATTTCAGCCACGAAACAAAGAATAATATTCTGACAATAAGTTTGTCGGGCGACCTGATCGGTGAAAACAATAGCGTAGCCGTTATTGGTGTTGTTGCCGAGGCGCTCGAAAAAAAAGTAAAGACTTGCATTGTTGATATTTCCGATTTGCGCTATATCAACAGTAGCGGCATTGGATTGCTGATCACGATTCTGACAAAGTTCAGAAACAAGGGCGGCGAAGTTTACTTAATGAAACCATCCGAAAACGTACAGAAGCTGCTGGTCATTACAAAGCTGAATGCGATTTTCCAAATTATTCAATCAGCTGACGAAGTTCTAAAAAGTTAATAAATCAAATGTCTAAGGTAGATGTATTGCTAGGCCTTCAATGGGGAGATGAAGGCAAGGGAAAAATTGTGGATGTGCTTGCGCCGAAGTATGACGTGGTGGCACGTTTTCAGGGCGGACCCAACGCAGGGCATACACTGGAATTTGATGGAATCAAGCATGTCTTGCATCAAATACCCTCTGGCATTTTCCGGGCCACTACTAAAAATATTATTGGTAATGGTGTTGTGTTAGACCCGATAGTTTTTAGAAACGAGATTGAGAAGCTCAGTAAGTTCAATTTAAATGTTAAGGCTAATCTTTTTATTTCAAAAAAAGCTACGCTCATATTGCCCACCCATCGGTTGCTTGACCAGGCCTATGAGAAGGCTAAGGGTGAAAACAAAATCGGATCGACGTTAAAAGGTATCGGGCCTACATATCAGGACAAGATCGGAAGACAGGGTTTGCGGGTTGGCGATATTTTAAATTCAAGTTTTGGTGAGAAACTAAAGAGACTTACCCAGATCCACTTTAAAATTCTAGATGAACATCAGGTAGATTATGATTGGAATGCATTGGAGTCCGAGTTTTTAGACGCCGTCAATTTTCTGAAAGGGTTTAACCTTATCGAAAGTGAATATGTCTTGAATCAGGAGTTGAAAGATGGATCCACAATTCTTGCGGAAGGTGCACAGGGCGCATTACTTGATATTGATTTTGGAAGCTATCCCTTTGTTACCAGTTCAAGTACGGTAACTGCCGGAGCATGTACAGGATTGGGGGTGGCGCCGCGACACATCGGTGAGGTGTATGGAATATTTAAGGCGTACAGCACCAGGGTTGGCAGCGGACCTTTCCCGACTGAGTTGCTTGACGATCAAGGCGATCTGATGAGGAAGGAGGGAAATGAATTTGGTTCGACAACGGGTAGGCCAAGGCGCTGCGGATGGATTGACATTCCTGCACTGAAGTATTCTATTATGATCAATGGTGTAACGCAACTATTGATGATGAAGGCGGATGTGCTGAGTGCTTTTCCTGTTATCAAAGTGTGCACACACTATTTGTTAAACGATGGCACCGTTACTGATATGATTCCGTATGAAGTAGTAAAAGAAAAAATAACGCCGGTATATAAAGAGTTGAAAGGTTGGAATGTTTCTTTGAAAGATGCTACGAAAGAGAATTT
>CAMLER010000470.1 GCA_946478915.1 uncultured Chryseolinea sp. | reverse complement strand
AATCCTTTTCCGGATTCACGCCCTCGCAACTGGCAAAGCAAAACGTTCTGAGTAGTTTGCGGGTGATAAGATAAATAGTCTTTGGAAAGTCAGTTTGCCCCGGGGTTGACACTGCGAGATTGTCACGTGACAATGGCGTGGGGTGTGCGCCAAAGCATGATAGCTTAAATATAACGTGGAACACCAACGAGACATGCCTGACCGTTTGCATTGGAATACTGTCAAGCCGATTCTCAAAGTAGTGCTGACGGAGCTGATGCAAAGTAGTTCGTTTGATCCTTTCAGGCTTGTAGGCGGTACATCGTTGAGCCTGCAAATTGGACATAGGATGTCTGATGACATCGACCTGTTTTCAGACCATCCTTACCACTCGTCGGACGTCACGGCAATTGACAAATTTCTCAGAAAGACTTTTGCCTATGTCTCTGATCTGAAACCAGGTCCTGTCGGAATGGGAGTGTCGTACCTGGTTGGTCATTCGAAAGATGAAAGTGTCAAACTGGATTTATGCTACACTGATACTTTCATTCACCGAGTGTTAGAGATTGGTCCGTACAGATTGGCTACTGTTGAAGAGATAATAGCAATAAAGATCGATATTGTTCAGCGTAAAGCGAGGAAGAAAGACTTCTGGGATCTGGATGAATTGCTTGAGAAATATTCTGTTGATCAGATGATCGCTTTACCAAACAACGATATCCGCACAGTCATGACGAGAAAGCTATTCGAGAGAACTTTGTCGACTTCGAGCGGGCTGATGAAGACTTTACACCGATGTGTTTGAAAGGCAAGTATTGGGAGTTGATCAAGTTGGATTTTGTGGAAAGACTAGCCAATACCAGGAGAAATGCCAATTGAAAAAACATCAGGTTCATCCCTCACTTCATCGGTCGCTCCTTCCAAAAAGATCAACTTTTTTTACCATCGTGAAGAACCAGCAGAGGCAAATCCGTGTGGGAAGCCATCTCTCTCGTATAGTGTTTTTGAATCAGATCTCCGGTATCGCGTGCAATCATCGCCAATAAGCCGGTATCCGTGTGTGTCTTAAGATAATATTCAATTCCGCCGATCACATTATTTCCAAAAACGGTAGAACGTTCACTTTCGATCTTATCAGCAAAAACGGAAAGAAGTGCATCCCGTTCCATGCTTTTCAAATAAGGTAACCTGGTCCCTTTCCCTCTGACGCTTAATATCCTCAGTTTTGGATCGATAATCAGCAGGGTGATTTCCTTTAGAATATCAAGAATGTCTTCATTTTCCAGGGACTCAAGATCGGTAGCCAACACAACTCTGTTTTTTTCTTTCTTGATAAAGTTTTCGAACTGCGCTGCTTCGGGAATGACCAGGACCGGCACTTCAGTTTTGGCGATAATATTCACAGTATTGCTTCCGATGAAAATCCGTTTTAATCCGCTTGCTCCTTTTGTGCCCATTACGATGATATCGGGTTGTTCAAACTCTATAAGCTGTTTGAGCAAATCAACAAAGTCGCCTGGAGCGATTTTCAAATCGAATCTCAGGTCGGATCCAAAGAATGTTTTCAGACTAAGGTCTAATTGTTCCAAGTCGTCTTTTGCTTTTTCTTCTTCTCCATTTTCAACAGCGTTAAACACAATGAGGCGGGCAAAAGCTCTTTTACACAACTCTGCCGCAAAAAAGAGGGCGTTCCTTGATGTCTCAGAGAAATCAACGGGAGCAATAACTGTTTTCATATTATTCTGATGGTGACTAACCTTTGCGTACTGCCAGTCCACATAACTGACGACTTCAATTCAAAGCCGAAATAACCACAGTGAAATGCATTTTTACAGACGGCACCGTTTAGCAGCATTGAATGAAATTAAACCTTTGTACTCTGCTGGAAATCACGTCCCTATTCTATAACCCTCCTCCCAATATTCTGTTATTGACATTGCATCCGCATAAAGCGAAATTTGCTCCTCTCAAATGCCTTACTACCGTTGGGAAAATAAAATTTGTTAAGGCGGCAGAGTCTGTACACATCGAATATCGTTAACCAAAATCAAAAGGTCATGAAAAAAAACCTTAACAATCGTAAGCTGGAATTTCGTTACAACGAACCAAAATGGAATGTCCCCAAGCATCTTGTTCCCGAATCCCAGGATTTGGATCTGAGTATGAATCCAGGCATCCGCGCGCGCGTGCTGATTGAACAGGCATTGCAAAATTTTGAAGGTGTGAATACCAGTAAACTGGAAACCTTAAATGTAAATGTAAAGGACCTCGTAAAGTACCGGAAGGAAATCAAGAACTCCCTATATGCTATAATAAAAGAGGAGAATGGTCATGACATCAGATTGCGATCTGGAGCAATTGCGTATTTGGGCGCCTTGAAATTCAATGAAGCTGCTGACCTGGTCGCTAAGATTGCCTTAAATACCGACGAAAACAGTTTTGTCCGGGCCTATGCAACGGATACCCTACGCAAAATTAAAGGAAGAACTACCTTGCGAGCGTTGGAGCAATTATTGAATGACCCCATATACTCCGTTAGAGAAAAAGCAATCCGCGTGATTGGTGAAGTTGGCACAAAAAAACATTTGAGCGCTTTAAAAAACGTTGCAAGCAAAGACACAGATCCTGAAATTCAGTACCGGGCGAAGGCAGCTGCCCATTTAATTTCTTCGGGAAAAATGCTTAAGCGCCCGCAACGAAGAACGGATGGCATACTTAAGACATTGGCAGAAACGGGTAACACAAGGCCCATAGGTCGAAGTCTGGGACCAAAACCACAAACCACTTTTGGACCAGATACGAGAGGTGGAATGGATCTCATCACCAATCTGGAACTGGAAAGAAGAGATGCTGAAAAATCTCGCCGTCCCCTTTCGTATGAAATATTGAGTAATGCTCCCAAAGGTGTGAACAGATTACGAATACGCGGCGATAGTGTGGCGTCTGGCAACGTTTATCATCCGATAGCAAAAATATACCGAATCCACCAGGATGAACTTGTACTTGACTTGCCACAAAAAAATGGTCCTGAGATAGGCTACAATTTAGGACTGAATATTGCATCAGACCGTTATGCCTATACGCCAACCAGTTGGCTACCGGAAGCACCTGCAAATCCGGTAATCTATTCTATCGGCGCTGATGTTAGTGCAATTTGGGCTAACGAATATTTTGGAATAAAGATCAGATTTTATTCTCCCGTCACCGAACACACTGCTTTGCTGAGAATACGGATTAGAATGCCAAAAGATAATTGGCGGGATCTTCAATTTCTAATTACACCAGAAGAGATAGCTGTAGGCGAAAAAATAATTAGCGGATTTTTCCCGGCTATACCAGGCACTATAGAAATAAATGCAGCACTTTATGCGCAGAATGGCGCAGCATGCAAATTTGAGGAAAAGTTAATGGCGCTTCCTTCTAACCCTATTTCTTTGAATGTAAGTCCCAGTACTTCAAGTACCATCGGGGAAGGACCGGCGCATTACAATTCAGGTGAAGATAAATTCTACTGTTACGCGAATTTACAGGTTAGCAATGGCTTCCCGCACGCAGTGAGTATCGGACCCAAAGTGACTGCAAGAGTTACGGATGGTGGAACCGAGAAGGACAATTTTTCATTTAATATCAGCACCTCCACAGTTCCGGCAAATTCGATTAGAACCATCGGGATCTGGATGAGTTTTGGTGGCGATACCTATGATGTCTTTAAAGATTATGGGGATGTCACCATACGTCTTACGCTACAAACGAGTGAAGGTGATATTGCCGATTCTCATGTCTGGGCAGCAATGGCTCAAATAAAACTCGCATTAAACTTTGTCGGAAATTTTTCCTCCACCACAAGGAGTCAATTGCAAAGTGTTGTGGATAATGAGGCAAGCGCGATATACGAACAGCAGAATTTTTACATCAGTGAGTCAGCAAGATTTCTGTTACCATCGGGCAATAGTGATTTCGGACGATACCGTGATATCGAAATGGATGATAACAAGGCGAGCGATTGCACATCTGGTAGCGATGAAGCAGATGATCTGAGAGATGACTGGAGTTCACCAAATGACAGTTGGTTAGATGTTTGGTGCGTAGAAACGCTATCAGGTCCGGCCTGCGCAGCCAGCGTAGGAGGATTTTCACCAGTTGACGGGCCGACTGGTAAAGGTGGAAGTAACTCAGGTGTGATTATTAAGATGTCCAGTGCCGATTTAAGTACAACTGGTGGTCGGAATTTAATGGCAATTATTGTTGCACATGAAGTGGCTCATTTTCTCGGCCTCAACCACGTCGGGACATCTGCTAACTTTATGGCTGCCAGCACCGGGGGAAATAACACGGACATCACGCACCAGCAATATCGCGACATGACCGAACATGGATTTGTAACCCGGTTTACGGTTTAACTTTTATGGGTTAACTATTCCCTGCTGGACCTGTCTGAACATAGGAAGCACAACCGACTGGCTGTGGATCTCCTGATCATACTGGAACAATCTTGTTTCTGGGCTGGTGGCTGTTGGCATGCATTCCAGTAGCCCCACCGAGTTGCATTTGCCGCAATATTTCCGGAGAAATGCGCTAATGCAATAAGTCTTTAGTATCTAATGTTCAACGTTATGGCTAATGGTAGGA
>CAMLER010000469.1 GCA_946478915.1 uncultured Chryseolinea sp. | reverse complement strand
CAGTCGAGCAATGAGGAAATGATTTCGACAAACGAAGAACTTCAGAGCACAAATGAAGAACTACAGTCGCTAAATGAGGAGTTGCACACGGTGAGTGCAGAGCATCAATTGAAAATCAAGGAATTATTTGAACTGAACGATGACTTGAACAACTATTTCAACAATTCGGAAATCGGTCAAATTTTGGTAGACACTTCTCTCACCATAAGGCGATTTAGTCCAGCGGCGACTAAGATTATTAACCTTATCAAATCTGATATCGGACGCCCGCTTTTTGACATCACTTCGAATGTGGCTGGGTTAAATTTTGCTGAGAATGTTAATAAAGTTATTTCCTCAGGAGTAGCGGTTGAGAAAGAAGTGGAAACTAACAATGGTGGACATTATCTGATGCGGATTACGCCCTTCGTGAGGCGCGATAAAACAACGGACGGAGCAGTCATCAATTTCATCAATATTTCGCAGTCAAAACGGTTAAATAGCATAGATGAAGGTGTCTTTAAAAGCTCGCCCAATGGTATCATTGCAAAACGGGTTATTCGGGATAATCAAAATAAGGTAATAGACTTTGAATGCATCACGGCCAACGCCGCCGCCGAACGGATGTTCAGCGTTAAACCTGGTAATTTGGTAAGCGAACGTTTCCTGGCAACACTAAGCGCGTCTACTACACAAGAATATCTAAATGTTTATAAAAAAGTAGTTGAAACGGGTCAGACTGAGAAGATTGAATTTTATGATAGCCGAACTTCCAAATGGTATGAGACCACCATCGTTAAAATGCTTGATGGAATAGTAACGACCCACACCGACATAACAGACAGGAAAAAGAATGCGGACCTTATTGCACGAAACTATGAGGACTTAAAACGCGCATCGGAAAAGCTTTCTGAAATTAACGGACAATTGGAACGATCAAATTTTGATCTCATGCAATTTGCATCCGTGGCATCTCACGATCTCAAAGAACCACTTAGAAAGATCCAGGCCTTCGGTAACATTCTTTTATCAAAGATCAAAGAAAAGCTTTCGGACGGCGAACTGAACTATTTTAATAAAATGATTACAGCATCTAATCGGATGCAGGGACTTATTGACGATGTCTTGACGCTTTCCAAATTATCCAATGGAAATCCAATGAGAGTTCGAACAGACCTCAACGTTGTTGTCAAACAAATTGTTGAAGATCTGGAAATAGCAATCCGGGAAAAAAATGCTGTCATTCAATTCAGCAATTTGCCATCGATCGATGCTGTACCGGGACAAATGCACCAGGTATTTCAAAACCTGATCAGCAATGCGTTGAAATTCAATGATAAAAAATCGCCCGTGATCAAAATAGAACAAATGCCGGTCCTGGCGGAGCACGCAGAGTGGCACGGGATCACGGAACATTATGTTTACATCGCAGTTAGTGACAACGGGATCGGTTTTGAAAACGATTATAAAGAAAAGATCTTTGGGATTTTTCAGCGGTTGCACGGTCGGAATTACGAAGGCACCGGTATTGGATTGGCAATCGCTCGTAAAATTATCGATAACCACGGCGGCTTTATTTTTGCCGATGGAGAAGTAAATCAGGGAGCGACGTTTCACATTTACCTTCCGGCAAATTCAAGCCAGGTATCTAACGAAAAAAAAATAGTAGCCGAAGCGCAGCAATAATCGCTCGTGTATAGCCATCCCGTTAATAGGAATTCCTGTCAACCTTCCTGGAATGGGTAATGAGAAGGCACATGGGTTACCGGGATCGCTTTGACTTGAGGTTGCAGCCACGACACCAGCCATTCCATTCCGGGTTCTTCGCTTTCTGAATGTCCCAAAACAATTAAAGACATTGGTAATTTCATAGCTTGCGCATCTCTGATGTATTCCGCCGTTTCCCATTCAGAAACTTCGCCAACGATCAAGACATCTGGTTTTTCTTTTTGCAGTAATTCGATGTGCGAGCGTCCGCCCGATGCGCCAGGCATCAACCCTATACGCTTACAGGTTTGCTTCACGTCGCCGATATATCGAACTTGCCGGATCGCCAGACTCTTTTTCGAATGACTGATAAGGTCGCCCAACGATATGGCTGGGACAACGACCAGCCGTGGATTCTGACTGTCATAATGATCCTTCCACCCAAGCTTTGTTAATACACCCATAAGAACTCCATCGGGTCGGTGAGTATGCCAGTAATCGTGAAACCTCCAGACTACGATTGAATGTTTTTTTAACAAATCATTCTTAAATCGAAATACTTCACTCTTTTCAAGCCAGGCTGTGTCATCGCGATGGTTATAAAAAGTTGGCTCATGTGCAATAATGAAGTTTGCACCAAGTGACGCTGCCTTCTTGATAACATCAACGGTTGCAAACATGGTGGTTACGATTCCCTTTACCTCTTGTTGTCCATCTCCCGATTTTATTGTGTCGACAGTTTCACTAAAAGGTGCACCCGGAATCTTCGCCAGGATCAAATCGATGACTTGTTGAATGGTCATGGGTGCGCCACTATTATCAATTGTACCTGCACCGAATGTCCAATTGGTGGAAATGGCGCCGGCGCTTATGGTCATTCCAAGCGTCTCCAGGAATTTCCGTCTTGAGTTGTGCGACATATTTTTATCGATCATAAGTATGATTTGAATTGAACTGAATTACTTATTTGAAGAACGCAGAAAGCCCGAGTCGGCCATCCAATCTGCCATACGTTGTGGCCAGGTTTTAATCGTTTGAAGCGACGAGCGGTTTCCCATGTTAAAGGCATGTTTGCCTTGCGCATAGATGTGCGCTTCAACGGGAAGGTTAGCTGCACGGTATCCCTGGAGCAACGTAACCACTGCACCCGAACAACATGGATCATCATTCGCTACCAACATGAAAAGAGGAGGGGCATCTGACGGTATCGTCTTCGGAATAAATCCGGGTCCGGGATAGACCAGCATTTGAAAATTTGGCTTTCCATTTATCCGGTCGACTGCATCCGGCGCGTTTTGATCGCCTTCGCCCGATGCATATGCGACTAACGCTACTACTTCACCGCCAGCTGAAAATCCCAGCATCCCGACGCGGTTAGGATCCACATCCCACTCTTTTGCCTTGCTGCGTACCAATCGCATGGCGCGGTAGGCATCATCACGAACATGTTTCTCCAATGAGTAGGGAGAATTTTCTTCGTTTGCGAGACGATACTTCAATACAAATGCTGTCACGCCAATGCTATTCAGAAATTCTGCAGCCTCTTTTCCCTCTGCATTATAAACCAATTCACGATGCCCACCTCCAGGACAAACGATTACCGCTGTGCCGGTGGCCTTGTCTTTCGGGGGAGCATATACAGTGATTGAGGGGTTATGTATATTCTTCACCCACCAATCCTTTGCTTGGGTGGGTTCATCGCGTCTGTTTTCAAAACCCGGGGCACCGTTACTCCACAAAGGAATCTCAACGGGTGACTTCTGGCAAAATGCGCTGGATTGATTGATGCATACAATGGCAAGGAGAAGTAATAGGTGTCTCATAGATATATTTAAATTGTTGTACTTGGCATCGCCAGTTTTTTCTCAATGTACAAATCGTCTGAATATGTAAGATCAAATTTACCTGGAAGGCAAGTTCATGATTTCAAAAGTAGCCTACGGCTAATGCGGTATGTTTTTTGCGAACGGAGGAATAAACCCCCCGAAGCCATGGAACAAGAATTAGTAGAACAATACACTTCAGATCTTTTCGCGGTTGCCCCTGGAGTCTGGGGTAGGAAGGAAATTTTCACCAACCTTTATTTTATCCAGGATCGAATTTCAGGTGAATGGGCTATGGTGGATGCAGGTCTGAGCTGGTCTGCCTCCACGATAAAAAAGATTGTCAACAATTTGTTTGGGGAGGGGAACCAGCCTTCCGCGATAATCCTCACGCACGGGCATTTTGATCATGTAGGTGCGCTCGGAACTTTACTAACGGAATGGGATGTACCCGTTTATGCACATCCCATGGAGTTGCCCTACTTAACAGGTCAGTCATCGTACCCGCCCCCAGACCCGACGGTGGGAGGAGGGCTTATGTCAACACTATCCTTTTTATATCCAAGAGGGCCAATCGATATTCGACAATATGTAAGGCCATTGCCCGATGATAACGCAATACCGGGAATGCCCGAATGGAAATACATCTTTACACCTGGTCATTCTCCAGGGCATATTAGTCTGTTTCGGGAACGGGATAAAGTATTAATCGCCGGGGATGCCTTTGTGACAACAAAACAGGAATCAGCATTTTGCGCGTTGACTTATAAGCGCCACTTTTCAGGTCCACCAAAATATTTTACCTGTAACTGGGCATCGGCCAAGATATCGGTGCTAAAACTCGCTGCATTAGACCCTGAAGTGGTAGCTACCGGCCACGGGTCACCAATGCGCGGTGCTGAAATGCGTAATCAACTTCAGATTCTTTCGCGACGTTTTGATGACATCGCCGTTCCACAGCGGGGAAGGTATGTGGACGAGCCGGCCACGACAAACGAACGAGGTGTAGTTTTTCTGCCTCAATCCAAGGAAACAATCCCCACACCAATAAAAGTTATCGCCGCATCGGCTGCTCTAATTTCATTGAGTTTCCTTGTTTAT
>CAMLER010000468.1 GCA_946478915.1 uncultured Chryseolinea sp. | reverse complement strand
GAGAGCCAGAAGTTGGTAGAAAGGCCGAAGAGGATCATCGACACGCCGAAGCCGGCAACACAATACAACAGGATCTTACCCGTATTCTTTCTAATCGGATGATGTGTAATGTAAAACGCCATTAGCAAGGCGCCGAATGATGGTGCTGCACGGAGTATGCCCAACCCTTCCGGTCCCACAAATAGGATTTCGTTCGCAAAGATTGGAAGTAGCGCGACGGCACCCCCGAATAGTACAGCAAAAAGGTCAAGCGAAATTGCGCCGAGTATGATCTGATGGTTGAAAACGAATCTGAGTCCTGCGCGGATCTTTTCAATGAAATTGCCAAAGAACACACGATCGCCGTCAAGTATATCAGTGGCGCATGGTTGGATGTCGATACTTTAGTTGATTTTCAGAACGCTGGAAAACTTCGTCTTTAAAAAAAATCTAGATGCTTAATACAAAGAAATTCGGCGATCAAATGAAGGCGTTGGGGTTTGACTTTTACTCCGGTGTCCCATGCTCATTTTTGAAGGCGCTTATCAACTATGCGATCAATGAATGCGATTATGTGATGGCTGCAAACGAGGGCGACGCTGTAGCCGTGGCATCAGGTGCAAGATTGGGAGGCAAGCGGTCTGTTGTATTGATGCAAAATTCAGGGTTGACAAACGCAACGTCGCCCCTGACATCTTTAAATTTTACCTTCAAACTGCCTGTGCTGGGTTTTGTAAGCTTGCGCGGAGAACCCGGCGTGAAAGATGAACCCCAGCACGAACTAATGGGCCAGATAACTGAAAAGATGCTTGGGCTAATGAAAGTGGAATGGACTTATTTGGCGGATGACGAAGATAAAGCTTTTCAACAGCTTCAGCAGGCAAATGCTCATATCGAAGAAGGACGTACTTTCTTTTTTGTGGTGAAGAAGGGAACATTTGCAGATGTGAAGCTAAACGCGCAGGAGTTAAAGCAGGTATCCAATATCAAACTGAAAAAATCTTCTGCAAAACAAACTCTTCCCATCAGGACGCAGGCATTAAAAGCAATCTCTGACTTGGCCGACAAGAACACCCTGCTGCTTGCAACAACCGGAAAAACCGGCCGCGAGCTTTTTGAAGTGGGCGATAAAGAGAATAATCTCTACATGGTCGGATCGATGGGGTGTATAAGTTCCCTGGGTCTGGGACTGGCCATGGCGCGGCCAGACAAAAAGGTAATTGCTATTGATGGCGATGGTTCTGCCCTGATGCGCTTGGGATCATTTGCGACTAATGCTTACTATCAGCCAGGGAATTTGCTTCACATACTTCTCGATAATAACGCGCACGATTCTACTGGCGGACAAGCGACGGTTTCACATATCGTTGATTTTGCGGCTATGGCTTCAACCGTTAGTTATCCCGTTTCAATTCAGGTAAACTCACTATCCGAATTGGAGGATGCCATCCAACAATGGAAAGACTCCAATCAACTTACGTTCATTCATTTAAAAATTTCCCAGGGATCCCCTCCTGAACTTGGAAGGCCCACGGTAAAACCCTATGAAGTCAAGGAGAGACTCATCAAATTCATGAGTTGATGAACCAAAACATTACCACGGGGGTGATACTGGCCGCCGGACTTGGTTCCAGGCTGGCGGATCGAACAAAGAAAAAACCAAAGGGATTTATTGAAGTGGAGGGAAAGCCACTCATAGAGCGTTCTATTTCAGCTTTGCTGGAATCAGGTATTCAAAAGATTGTCATAGGCACGGGATATCTCCATGAGCATTTTGATTCTCTTCGAAAAAAATATCCAATAGAAACTTTGCGGAATACTGATTATAGCGTGACGGGCAGCATGTATACACTTTATGTGCTTCGGCATTTGATCGACGGACCATTTCTGCTCTTGGAAAGTGACCTATTGTACGAGAATCAAGCTATACGTTATCTCGTTGAAGATCCATTGGAGAATGTTATTCTTGCCAGCGGACCCACGAACTCGGGTGATGAGGTATTTATACAGGCATCAGCCCAAAATAGTCTTCAGCAGATGAGCAAAGATCGCAGTCTACTGAAACACATATCCGGGGAACTCGTAGGAATTACAAAGCTTTCTGTAACAGCTCTGCAGGCTATGTGTTCATTCGCTGAGAAAGAGTACGTAAAAGGAAACCGAGCCATGCATTATGAAGATGCGCTGGTGGGCATAGCCGGTGATCATCAGGTTAATGTCAACGTGATTGACGATCTGATTTGGTGTGAGATTGACGATGAAAACCATTTGAGCCGGGCACTGAATATAATTTATCCCAAAATAAAAGGCAGGAACACTTGAAAGCTGCAATGCATTAACGCAACCCGATCGCTACTGCTGTATGAAACAGAGACTTATCATTCTAATCTCAGGATTTATTGCGTGGACTTTTATCTATCTCGTCGCGCGAGGTTTATTTATGGTGTATCATAGTCACCTGGCAAATGAACTTTCAGTCTTTGAAATGTTTATGGTTTTTGTCCATGGAATACGGATGGATTTTTCAATGGCCGGATATTATTCACTGCTTCCCGGTCTTTTACTTTCCCTCGGTTTTTTTCTTAATGGAAAGCAATTATGGCCTATCTGGATTGGATATCAGGCTGTCGTATTATTTATAACAACCTTCATCATCACGGTCGACTTTGAACTGTACAAACATTGGGGATTCAGAATGGATGCGACCCCTTTGATGTACGTGGGAAAAGAGGCTGCAGGCTCCGGCGATTTTTGGCAAACTATTTTTCTTGTTGCTTATTGGTTGATAATGTTCAGTGCCAGCATGTTTGCCTTTTACAAATATTTTAAGAAACGAATTTTGCTCCTGCCGGCGACCAACTGGAAAGCATTGCCTGTGATATTGTTTGCTACTACACTTTTTATCCTTCCTATCCGCGGAAGTTTTGGAGTTGCCCCAATGAATTCCGGCTTTGTTTATTTTCACGATTCTAAGATGTTCGCTAACCATTCTGCAGTTAACGTTGTGTGGAACTTTCTCTATGCAGTGCAAAAGATGAACAAGCTGAAATATGCCGACAATTTTTTTGAGAAGGCAAAGACAGAGCAATATTTCGTCCGGTTGATTGCGTCATCTGACAGCACCACAAGATTTCTGAAAATGGATCGGCCGAATGTCATGATCATTGTGATGGAAAGTTTTACTTCCGGGTTTATCGAAGCCTTGGGAGGGGTGCCGGATGTTACGCCAAGGTTTAACGCGCTTGTGAAAGAGGGAATTTTATTTGATCGGTTCTACAGCAGCGGCGACAGGACCGACAAGGGAATCGTTGCAATACTCAACGGCTACCCGTCGCAACCGCTCACTTCCATCATTAAAGAGCCAAGAAGGACGAAAAGTCTTCCTTATTTAAATATGAAATTCAAGGAAGAAGGATACCGCACTGAATTCACTTATGGTTACAATATCAACTACGCGAATTTTAATTCATACCTGATCCATGCCGGTTTCGATCACGTAACCCACAGTGCTGACTTTCCACCGGAATTGAATACAAGCAAGTGGGGTGTTCACGATGAGTTTGTGTTCGAAAAATTTTTCGAAGAGACCCAACAGGTATCCAGCCCGTTTTTTAAGATCATGATGACGCAAAGCAGTCATGAGCCGTTCGATGTTCCGATGGAAACTGTAATTGAGGGCAATGATGAAATCAGTCAGTTTCTCAACTCTGCCTATTATGCCGACAAGCATCTGGGGATTTTTATTGAAAAGGCTAAGAAGACTAAGTGGTGGGAAAATACGCTGGTAGTTATTACGGCAGATCACGGCCATCTTTACCCGAATAATCCAGGCGTTTCCAATCCTGATCGATTTAAAATACCCATGCTTTGGTTGGGAGGTGCCTTGAGTACGGCCGATACTGTGATTCACTCGGTCTCATGTCAAACCGATATTCCGAACACCATTTTGGCGCAGTTTGGTATGAATGCCGATGAATTCAAGTTCGGGCAGGATATCCTTGGCAACAACTTTAATCCCTTTGCAGTGTATTTATACAACAACGGTTTCGGCATGATCAAACCTGACCGGCTTTATGTTTATGACAACGTTTCAAACTCAATAATACAGAAAGCGGGTGATATTCGGGAAGAGGATCTGTACGAGGGAAAAGCATTTGTACAAACTCTTTACTGGGATTTTAATTCACGCTGAGGAAACTTTGGCCACCGGCTGAAAACCAGAAAGAATACGTAGTATAAAATAAAGAATAGAGGAATAGAAAAGGTTGCCCATACGCCAACACCCAACGCAAGGGCTACACCAGCCTCTTTTATCAAAAGAAAAAAATCATCCCGATAAAGCTGAACAAGTTGATCCATGTTATAGGGAAACGGGTTCAGGCGAAACAGAATCGTACCAATTTTAATAAATGGTATGATGAATATTAGTTGAAGGGGCGCGACCAGATAGTTCACAAGTTGGATAAGGGGTATATTGAGTCTGAATGCGATCGCTATCCCGAAGCAGAGAATTGTTGTCGTTCCGAACACTGGGAAAATACCGACGACGACACCCATGGCGCAAGTCATGGAAAGCTTGTGAGGAGTCAACCCTTGTCGAAGAGCGTCGTAGAAAATTTTCTTTGCCTTGGCGAATCTCA
>CAMLER010000467.1 GCA_946478915.1 uncultured Chryseolinea sp. | reverse complement strand
TCCCTCATTGATGACATTCAGATCTAAATGTTTGTCATTGTTATAATCCACCCAGGTTGCAAAGGGCGAATGGACCGGACAGCATTCATAGTTGGTGTCTTCCACGGCGGGTGAGCCTACCACTTCGGTAAATTTGCCTGTTCCATCATTTGACAACAGCTGGTTGCTGCCAAAATTGCTAATGAACAAATCGATATTTCCATCTTCATTGAAGTCGCCACCAGCGGAAGTATAGTTAAAATTGTAGTTCATTGGATTCCCCGGCAAATTTACGCGAGTAAAAATGTTATCGCCGTCATACCGATAGTAGTGTCGGCCAACCATAATGTCAAGGTCACCATCATTATCAATATCACTCCATGGCATGTACGACACTGTTGATCGATCAAAATTGAGACTGCATGGCACGTCTTCAAAAATTCCGTTGCCTTTATTCCGGTATATAACTTTATCGGTAATGCTGCTAACGAGGATGTCAATTAGGCCATCATTGTCAAAGTCACCCCAGACCCCCACTGATTCAATTAAGTTATCTCCAATCGTGATATTGTGTTGAACACGTTCGAACGTGCCATCACCCCTATTGCGATAGAGCTGGGATTTGTATCCAACAAATAGGTCTTCGAATCCGTCATTATCGTAGTCGCCCCATGCCATATTATACCCGCCAAATTCGTAGTCTAACGACTCGAGGTTAACTCGCGAGAATTCATGTGGGGGTGCAATAGAATAGGCAATGTTGCTATAGTCAGAGTTTCCAACGTTGCTGTATGCCAATACGCGGTAAAAATATTTTTTCTGTGATTCCAGACCGTGGTCTGTAAAAGTTAGTGTCAAAGCATTGACGCTATCAATAGAGACAAAATTGCTTTTATTATTTAGTGACCGTTGAATAATAAACCCCGTAGGTGTTGTTCCTGTGTATTGCCAATCTACTTTTAGTTGTGAACTTGATACGGGATTAACAATTAGCTCAGTGGGCGCGGTTGATAGCTCAGGAGGTGTCTTGATGCCAAGCACATTACTTAAACCGACTCCCGCAGTTCTGTTGAGGCGTACGCGATAGTAGTAGTGTTGATTGGATAATACACCGTCATCTGAATAATCAGTGGTATTTGCGGGAAGCGTGCTCACTAAATGAAAATCTTTGTTGCCGCTAGTGGCAGATCGCTCGATGGTATATGAATCTTCGTCGGTGGCATTGTCGTTCCACTGCAAATGGACTTCACTTGATGAAACCGAGATGGTGCGAAGATTGGTCGGGGCGAACTCACCGTTCGAAGTATACTTTGTAAATTGGTTTTCGTTTGAAAATGACGAAACATTGAACTCTCCATCCACAGATTGGACACCCCACGTATAATATCCGTCAGGCCAACCCGATATGTCCATCGCAACGGTTCGATTGTATCCAGCATTGGAGTAACCCGGGAGACCAGATTTTCCTAAAGTGATATCCGTATACGGAGTCACATAATAACCAGAATCTCGCTTAATGTAAAAATTGTACTTTGGTTTGCCGCCGTTGTTATCGTTGGATACGTTCCAAGTAAGCGTCAAAACGTTATTATTCAAATTAGTTTGCGCATTGTCTGGTACAATTGGGCGTTGTGGCTGAGGTGTCAGATTATTCCGAATGAGGAGAGCCATGTAAAGATGTTCGCCCGAAACAATAATATCGGCATCCAGATCATTGTCATAATCGCCAACGGCAAAAGAATATTTTGATTGCAGGTCAGCGTTGAGGAATTGCTTTTTGAAAATCCAGTTGCCATTGTTCTTAAGGATCTGCGTAGCTGACTGGACCGGAGCGAATTCGCCTTGCGTAAACAGGATATCAAGGTCGCCATCACCGTCAAAATCAAAGGTGGCGGTTTCATTAAAGGAAGAAATTTCATTCATTCTTCCTTTGCTAATGAATACAGCATTGCCACTATTTTCAAACAAATCAATATGTTCATCCGAGGTTGCGCTTCCGTCGGGGAAATACGTCCAAATTGCTTCAAAACGCATAAAATCGTCGTCACCATCATTATCAAAATCACCCCAGGAATATCGCGCGATACCATTGTTGGTGAAACCCATGTCAATTACCGAGAATTGATCACTTCCAATGTTTTTGTACAAATACTTACCGCGGGAAAAGTCTACTTTTCCGTCGGCATCAAAGTCATTCCATACAATTTCTTCACCATCATGAATGAATTCCATCACTGCTTCAAACTGATAGTTTCCATTATTACGATAGATTCGCGTCGGAATTGAATACTCATAGAGTGCGAGATCAACAAATCCGTCTCCGTTAAAATCGGCCATTCGCGCCATGCGTCCAGGGGGAAGGTTGTGATCAGCCAAAGCAAACTGATCGTATCCGTCGTTGCGAAGAATGTATGTAGGCTCCTCGATACCATCATGCGTTCCAAGCATGATAATGTCAAGATCGGCATCGTTGTCAAAGTCTGCCCATTCAACATTAACTGGCTGCTCAGTCGGAAATTCAATTGGCACAACTGAAAAGTTTCCAACTCCATCATTTCGAAATAAGGTGACATCAAAAACTATATTTCCTGACGTGACTTGGCCGACGGTGAGGAGGTCAAGGTCGCCATCCTGATCATAATCGCCCCAATTGAGATCAGAGAAAAATTGCGGTTCGGGTGTTACAAATGGAAGAGATTCGAATGTTTGTTGGGAAAGCACCCTGGTAGTAGCAAGGCACAATACCAGCATAGTGGCAAAACGATAAAACATAACAATTCGGGGATTTGGCTTTTAGAACTGTTCAATAACGTTTGAATTTGTGAAAACGAGAATGCTATGGGTGTGGCGTTAAGCGATTCAACAGTTAATCTGGGCATGTTTGCCGAAGTAACCTGGCAATTTTTCCATTTTTGGCTGCCAGAGATCACTAATATATCAAGAGTTTTTAAAATAGTAATAAGTCGCAATAGTAATTATGATTTGGCGAGCGATGACTTTTTTGAGGGTGTAGCCAATTACCATCTTGACTGTTGTCAAAAAATTATTTTTGATAGGGAGGTGTAAATTGAAACAAAAAAAATCCCCTTTAGTGTCTATTCAAAAATATGATTCCATTAGTATATTGGTAAATCCCTAACCAATAAATCATCTGAAACACGTTATCTTATTTGTTTTATCAGTCAGCCTTTATCATTTGTCCCCTGCGCAAACCGGCAACACCACTGATGAGGCTGCCATTAAAAAACTTGCTCAGCAGTGGGAAGACGCCTGGAATAAAAAGGATGGCGCCGCGATGACCGCCCTTTTATCACCCGACGTCGACTTTGTTACTGTCCTTGGCCCTAAAGGATGGATGAAAGGCCATGAACAATTCCATGAAGCTCATGCCCGAATGTTTCGAACCTTGTTTACAGAAAGTGTATGGAAGAACAAAGAGACGCATACTAAATTCATCCGGGATGATCTTGCAATCCAACGTGTGCTATGGCAAACTACTGGTGACAAAGTACGCCATCGTAAACATGGCGAACCCAGGGAGGGTATTTTCACCTGGGTTGTAGAAAAGAAGGATGGGAAGTGGCTGATTATTGCTTCTCAGAATACTGAGAACAAGCCGATCCTGCCAGGGCAATAATTGATGTTTTATGAACGTAACGATTAAGCTGGAGCAATAAATAAGCAGCGCACCAGGATCAGAGCCCGAAGCAATGGCAAGCAGATTAGATATTTTATTATATTTGTTTGCTTGCCTTTAAAGATGTTGTTAAAACGCAAACGTTGTGAATTATTTGTTTCCATTGTCTGGCTTTTTGCACCATTGTTTTCCATCGCTCAAATTTCATGGCAACATTCGATCGGATCGCGGGGGTCAGGAGAAAATACGGAACAACATGTCGTTCACAACGATCATATATATGTTTGCGGCTATTTTGAACAAACCGTAACCATCGGAAATGTAACATTGTCAAGTCGGGGGGAGTCCGACATTTTTTTATATAAAGCCAAATCTGATGGGACCATCGTATGGGCCAAGACTTTAGGAGGTTCTAGTTACGACGGTGATGTGGGACTTGGGGTGGACAGTGATGGGAGCGTATATCTGGCTGGAGGTTTCGTCGACAAGTTATACATGGATAATGCTATTCTTTTAGATGCTACGAATTCTTACTGGAATTCTTTTGTTTCGAAGTTTGATGAAGATGGCAACCTTCTTTGGATTAAAGGCATACTTACTGAATCAGAGTATTCTGAAGCGCGTATCTGGGGCAATATATCCGTGAACGGTAACAGTTTTGTGATTGCTTGTACTTTTTCTGGGAGCATTTCAGTGGATGGTTTTCTCATTCCAGGATCCACGTTTGATTCATACCTGCTAATTGCAAAATTTGATCTGTCTGGCAATATGATCTGGCACAAACTTCCTGAAGGGGTGAGAGATTGTCGCAAAATTTTCTTGGATGAGGCGGGTACCTGTTATCTAACCGGGCCATTCAGCGGTACAATCAAATTCGATGATCATTCTCTGAGCGGAAATTCGAACCATAGCGATGTTTACCTGGCAAAGTTGGACCCGACAGGTGATACACGATGGTTATTGGGGGGCATCAATATCACAAATCGTATTGTCTACAATTGGAGTACAGCCCTTAC
>CAMLER010000466.1 GCA_946478915.1 uncultured Chryseolinea sp. | reverse complement strand
TTGATAACTGGTACTACAACGCAAAATCAGTTTTTCGATATCGATCCGTTCAAGGGCAATGGATTCGCGACAGCACGGAATTCAGGGGACAGTGGGGACTAAGCCATGATGATCAGGGAAGGCTATATTACAACTACAATTGGTCACAGCTGCATGCCGACCTTGTGCCTCCAAATTATCTTTCTCGTAACAAAAATCACAAGCCAACGACTGGGATAGATCACGGATTAACGATAGACAGGCGGATTTATCCTATACGACCAAATCCTGCGGTAAACCGCGGATATGTCCCCGGAACCTTAGACGAAAAAGGAAGTCTGCTCGAATTCACTGCGGCATGTTCGCCGTTTTATTATCGGGGCACCGCATTGCCTGAGGCTTATTATGGAAATGTTTTCGTTTGTGAGCCTTCGGGAAATTTGGTGAAGAGAAATATTGTTGAGGAGAATGGTATCCTGCTGAAAGCTCATGATCCCCATCCTGGAAAAGAATTCCTTGCATCAACCGACGAACGATTTAGGCCGGTATTTCTGACGTCCGGTCCGGATGGTGCACTATATCTAGCCGATATGTATAGAGGTTTGGTGCAGCATGGATTATATGTAACGCCCTATCTCCGGGAACAAACGCTGGAACGCAAACTTGTCAAGCCAATCAATCGCGGCCGTATCTGGCGCATTGTTCCCGACAACTGGAAACCAACTCCTGAAAAGAAGCTTTCTAAAGCTTCATCAGAAGAACTTCTGGATTTACTATCACATCCTAATGGCTGGCACCGCGATGTAGCCCAACGGTTGCTTGTTCAACGGAAAGACATGAGTTTGCAAAAATCGCTGGAGGAGGTGGTTCTCAAAGGAAACAATTACCTCGGGCGTGTCCACGCATTATGGACGCTTGAGGGACTACAAGGCATTGACTCTCAGCTATTGTTCCAGGCATTAAAGGACGATAACAGCTTGGTTCGTTCTACTGCACTGCGAATGTTGGAGAAAGAAGCAAGCAAAAAAAGAGAGGTTCGCGCCAAGCTTGGAAACTGGATTAAAGCTCAATGGCATCGCGCACCCATCGACGAAGTACTGCAGATATCACTCTCTGCCTATGCGTTGGAACCCGACATTGCGACGCAGATTCTCGCTGGAATCGCCGCGAGGTATGATACCTCGGCTTTGATCCGAGACGCCATCTTGAGTAGTCTGGAAGATCGTGAATTCTCCTTTCTGCAACATATCTGGAAGTCGGAGCAATGGGTAAAACATCAACCATCGCATGAAATCTTCCTTGAAATGCTTACCACGGCCATCTTGAAGAAAAGAAGTTCTCGGGAGCTGGCATCGCTGCTGGGCAGCATAAACACCGAATTTTCAGATTGGAAGGATAAAGCCGTCGTGACTGCATTATCCGTTCAGGCACGTACCAGAATAAAGCCGATCCAACTGGAGAAGGCCCCACATCTTCTCACAACTCACGATAATGCTTTTGAACCATCACAAATTAAAATGATATCGCAAATTTTCGAATGGCCTGGCCATGTCGTTGATACCGCCAGTACTAATCAACAAATCAAACTAAATACAAATGAACAGGCGCAATTTGCGGCAGGAAGGCAGCTCTATCTTACAACCTGCGCGGGATGTCATGGCACCGATGGAAATGGGCTGCCCCGTTTTGCTCCCCCGCTGACGGGCTCAGAATGGGTGTTGGGCGACGAAAAGAAACTTTCACTGATTATTCTTCATGGTATTGAAGGGCCAATTGCTGTCGGCGGGAAACAATATGACGCACCAGAGATTCTTCCGGTTATGCCTGCGCATTCAACACTCGATGATGCATCCATATCCTCAATTTTAACTTATATTCGAAATGAATGGGGAAATGCTGCGGAGCCGGTGAGCAGGCGAACCGTGGGAATGACGCGCGTGATGTCGCAGGGTCGGGTTGTGCCCTGGACAGCAAAGGAACTTGATGAACATATCGAAAAGACAAAATCTTCTCAGTCAGAAAAAAATTGAAACCAACATTAAGCCATGAACCGTAGAGAATTCTTGTCTGAAACTTCAGCGAAAGGACTAACAGCAATGGCAATCCCGTTTCTCGAGATGCCCGACTTTTTAAAAGATGTCCGGATGGGCATCGTTGTCCACTCTTACGCTACACGCTGGAATTCAAAAGCAGAAAGCAAAAAATATCCAGGGTTTGAAAATGCTATAGAGTTGCTTGAACACTGTCACAGTATTGGTGCCGGCGGATTACAAGTCGGAGTCAGGAATTGGACGAAGGATTTTTCCAAAAAGATGCGCGACAGGCGCGAGAAGCTTGGGTTGTATCTGGAAGGATCGATCGCCTCCCCCTCCAATGCAGAAGACTTACCACGCTTTGAAAATGAAGTCATGCAAGCGAAAGAGGCGGGTGCGGTCATCCTGCGAACTGTAACCTCCGGCGGGAGGCGATACGAAGTATTTCATTCCCCTCAGGAAGTTGCCGCATTTAAATCCAAGGCGATGGAGTCTTTAAAATTAGCCGAGCCAATACTTAAAAAACATAAAGCAAAATTAGCGGTCGAAAATCACAAGGACTGGCGAGCGGACGAGCTTGCCTTTGCATTAAAGCAGCTGAGCAGCGAATGGGTAGGCGTAACGTTGGACTTTGGTAACAGCATTGCTTTGGTAGAAGACCCGATGGAGGTTGTGGAGACACTTGTACCATTCATCTTTAGCACGCACGTCAAGGATATGGGTGTGGAAGAGTACGAAGAGGGGTTTCTTTTGTCGGAAGTGCCACTTGGAAAAGGATTTCTCGACTTGCCAAAAATAGTTTCCTTATGTAAGCAGCACAATGCGGGAGTTACATTTAACCTTGAAATGATCACAAGAGATCCTTTGGAAATCCCGTGCTTTCGAGAAGATTTCTGGGCTGTCTTCGATGGGGTGTCCGGAAATGATTTTGCAAGAACATTGCGCATGATAAAGAAACATAAATATGGGACTGCATTACCGCGAGTATCGCAATTAAGTGTTGAAGAGCGACTTGGTGTAGAAGAAGATAATATACTTCAGAGTCTACGGTACAGCGAGGAAAAACTGAAACTTATTTAGATTACGCATACCAGTCTTTGTTACAACCATTTTGAAAAAATAATCCCATACCAATATGCCGAGAGAAGTACTCCCAGGAATAAAACAATTTGATTTAAGTGGTAAGGTTGCCGTTGTGACGGGTGGATCGAAAGGTTTGGGTCTCGCTATGGCGGCTGGATTGGCATCTGCAGGTGCATCAATTATGGTGGTCAATCGAAATGCGGAAGAAGGAATGCAAGCTGCCAAAGCCTTGGCCGAAGACTTCGATGTGAAAACGTCATACTTCAGCGCCGACATCAGCAACCAGCAACAGACGGAATCCATGGTAGCCACAACGTTGGAACAATTTGGCAGGTTGGATATCTTAATTAACAGTGCTGGTATCAATATTCGGGGGCCGATTGACGAAATTTCGCTGGACGATTTTAATAAAGTCATGAATATTAACGTTACAGGTACCTGGCTTTGCTCCCGCGCAGTGACTCCAGTCATGAAAAAGAATGGCAGTGGAAAAATTATTAACCTTGCCAGCACGCTGGGCCTTGTAGGCCTGCAAAACCGGACACCCTATACTTCCAGTAAGGGGGCCGTTGTACAGATGACACGCGCCCTGGCTTTAGAATTAGCCCCCTTCAATATCAATGTTAATGCATTGTGCCCAGGTCCATTTCTGACGGAAATGAATATACCGATTGCCGACACTGAGGAAGGAATGAAATTCGTTGTGGGAGCGACAGCCCTCGGAAGATGGGGTAAGCTTCAGGAAATACAGGGTGCCGCTATTTTTCTTGCCAGTGATGCCTCCAATTATATGGTGGGATCCATGTTAGCCGTTGATGGCGGATGGACCGCAAGATAAAACAGGAGACCAGCGAATATTCCAAGATACTAATCCAACCGATCGACATGCAAGAAAGCAACAACAAAAAAACAAGAATCCGCTATTTCATGTTAGCGCTTGTCTTTGTTAACGTGGTGATCAATTACCTTGATCGAAGCAATCTTTCTGTTGCCGCTGCGGGAATGGGTGATGAGCTCAAGCTATCTTCCGTTCAGCTTGGTCTGGTGTTCTCCGCTTTCGGTTGGACGTATGCAGCGCTTCAAATCCCCGGGGGGCTGGTTGCAGATAGAATTGGTCCGAGAATACTGTATAGCCTCTGTCTATGGACATGGTCGCTGGCAACAATAGCGCAAGGATTCGCAAAGGGGTTTGCCAGCCTGTTTGCATTCAGGTTAGCGACCGGTGCATTTGAAGCACCCTCCTATCCTATTAATAATCGGATTGTCACAAGTTGGTTTCCCGAACATGAGCGTGCCTCAGCCATAGCGTTGTATGTTTCCGGACAGTTCCTCGGACTTGCGTTTCTGACACCCGTTCTGGTAGCGCTGCAGATTGCCGCCGGCTGGCGCGGGATGTTTATTGTAACCGGACTGATTGGCGTAGTGTGGGGCGTGGTGTGGTACATTTTCTATCGGGATCCGCTCGACGACAAGCGTGCAAACAAAGCAGAATTGGACTACATCGAAAAAGGGGGAGGCGTTTTCAAGAAAGAGGTAGCACAGGCGAAAGATTC
>CAMLER010000465.1 GCA_946478915.1 uncultured Chryseolinea sp. | reverse complement strand
GCCAGATGACAAAATGCAATTGGCATCCCACGAAGTCCGGACAATTCTTTTAAAACTATCGCCATGCTTGTCAATCAACTCGGTAGCCAACGGATAGGTCATGGTAGTACCCATCCATCGTCCACCGTTTTCCATATCAAGCCCGGTTTCCGCAACCTGCGCTATCCGGTCGTAGTTATCAAAGTATTTATTGAAGGAGAACTCGTGCCAGATCGCTAATCCATTCAGCATTGCGACAGCCATGCCGAGAGCGAGTCCGCCAATATTAATAAGCGAATAGCCCTTGGCACGCAACAGGTTTCTCCATCCGATCATAAAATAACTTCTGTACATACCGTAGGTGTTCATAGGCGCATAGCCTTGGGGTTGTCGAATTATTCCAGGCCTGAAAAGCAACATTACATCGACAATGAATTTAATATCGGCTTTTCTTTTTCCGTTCACTTGTACGCGCTCGTTGTACAACTCCATCAAATCTCCTTCAATGGACTTTATTAAACCAGGGTCGCAGAACCACCGGAAGAAACGGCGGAAAAGTTTAGGAGGCGAATGATGATGCATAATCAAAACCTTCTTGAATTGTTGTTACTCAGATCGTAAACTCTTTATAGGATTTGCCAATGCTGCTTTGATCGCGTGAAAGCTTACTGTACTCAGCGCAATAATCAGCGCCGCAGCTCCGGCTACTATAAAAACCGCCAAACCTATTGTTATTTTGTAGTTATAATTCGCAAGCCACTTCTCCAGAAAATAATAAGCGATAGGCGAAGCGATAGCGCACGACAAAATCACCATTAAGACAAATTCTTTTGAGAGCATACCCCATACGTCAGTTACACTCGCACCTAAAATCTTTCGAATGCCGATCTCCTTTGTTCGTTGCTCTGACACAAAGCTTGCCATACCAAACAATCCAAGGCTCGAAATAAGAATTGCCAGTACGGCAAAGGACGATGTGAGCTTTGCAAGTCTTATTTCAGACCGAAACTTCTCTCCAAACTGTTCGTCCACGAATTCGTAGCCGAACGGAACCCCAGGCACGTACTTCTTCCAGATTTTTTCTATTATGCTTATGGACTCACTCGTATTTTTTCGAGGGTTCAGTCTTAGTACAAGATTTGCCATATTATTAAATGAGGATATTCGGTATACCGTCGGACGAACCGGGAAGAAAGGTGATTCCTGCAGAACATCTTTTACCACACCAATAATGGTCCAATTGTAGGGCCCCCATCGGAGTGTTTTCCCAATAGGTGCATCAAATGGAAGAACCTTCGCAGCTGATTCGTTAATAATCATCGCAAGCGAATCTGTTGAAAATTCTCTTGAAAAATCACGCCCCTCTTTAATCTCCCACTGGACGGTTCTACCAAAATCATGGGACACTGCATTGTTTGGAAATTCAACAACGAGGTTGGGATCTTTGCCTTCCCAATCAATATTGCCATTCGTATTCCAGACGGCCGTGAGAGGGCTTGAGCATGCAGCCATTTCTTCGATAGCGCCCAAATTTTTCAGCTCAGTACTCATCACATCAAAATGTTTTTTTATCTCATCCTGCAAACTGAGATTAACCAAATCATTTTTATTATAACCTGTCGGTCGATCCTTAGCATGTTGAATTTGTTGATAAACGATGATCGTTCCGATAATCATGATTACCGACACGGTGAATTGCAAGACTACTAATATTTTTCTTGGAACAGCCTGATAACTACCGCCGTGGAAGTTGCCCTTCAATATTTTGAGTGGCTTAAACGATGAAAGGTAAAATGCAGGATAACTCCCTGAAAATATCCCTGTCACAAAAATAAAGGCCAGGCTCGCCAACCAAAACACCGGACTTTTGAATGGGATCTCAACTTGCTTCCCCGCCACCTCATTAAACAGGGGTAATAACAACATAACTATTGCCAATGATAACATAAATGCAAGCGCAACGACCAGGTACGATTCAGCAAAAAACTGAAATATCAACTGGCCACGCCGGGAGCCGATCGTTTTCCTTATGCCTACTTCTTTTGCACGTTTTTCACTTTTTGCTGTGGCCAGATTCATAAAGTTGATACACGCCAGCAGCAGAACAAATACACCGATGAGTGCAAATAATTGAACGTATCGAATATTGCCTCCAATGTTTTCTTTATTCCTGAACTCGTTATATAAATTCCATTTGCTCATCGGATGAAGGAAAACTTCCCATTGATATTTTCTAGAGTCAGCAATTACATTATCCAGTTTCACATTTTTTATCTTCTCGGAAATTACTTTGATATCCGCATTGTCAGCGAGTTGCACTAAGGTCTGACCAAAATTATTTTCCCAGGGATGCGTCATATTCTTCGCCCATGGATTTTGCGCTAACCAAAGCTCCCACGGCATCATGATCTTTACTGTTGCGAATGAGGTATTGCCTGGCAAATCTTCGAAGACGCCGGTAACTTTTACATCCCATTCCCTGTCAAATGTGATAGTTTTATTGATTGGATCTTCATCGCCAAACAATGATCTGGCAACAGACTGGGATAAGAAGATTGAGTATGGGTCATTAAGTCCGGCTCTCGTTCCTGCAATCATATTCAGCGAAAGCATCTCGGGAGCGTCCGGCTCAAAGAAAATACCATCGTAGACAAATTGTTTCTCTTTAGCGGTCAGCATGTGCGGACCTATCCATGAAGTCTGTACGACGTACTTAAAATCATTTCCATATTTCGTGCGCAACTCGGAACTCATTATTCCAGGCGTGCTATTCCATGTATCAAATTGGCCGGCGATGTTTGCGTGTTGCATCACCTGAGCGACACGATCGTAATTTTTGTGATACTTGTCAAATGAAAGCTCATCGTGTATCCATAGTCCGATGAGTATGGCGACTGCAATACCAAAGGCAAAGCCGCCGATATTAATGATTGAATAACCTTTGTCCTTTACCAGGTTTCTCCATCCAATTTTAAGATAATTTTTATACATACCGTAAGTGTCAAGATTTTCGTCTCCCTTGAATGATTTAATGATTCCCGGCCGGAAGAGCAGCAAAACATCTGCGATAAATTTTGCATCTGCTCTTCCTTTTCCAACTGTTTTGATTCTCTCGCCATACAACTCCATTAAGTCACCTTCGATATATTTCAGCAGGTCAGGTTGACAAAACCAGCGGAAGAAGCGAAGGAAGAGTTTGGGAGGAGTGGGCATTCCGTTGTTCGTTATTCGTGATCCGTTATTCGTTATCCGTTATCCGTTATCCGTTGTTCGTTCCGATAGCTTCGGAATCCGAGTGCGCAGATCCTATGATCCGATGATTTTACGACTAAGGGCTATTTCGGGAATAGCACGCCAAAGTTCATCGCGGGTATTCTTCGTATACTCCATGGCTCGTTTACCTAGAGCCGTAATCTCGAAGAACTTCTTCGGTCTTCCTGCCCGCTCCTCCGTTGCCTCTCCTTCACGAGATCTCAGGTAGCCTTTATCTTCAAGTCTTTTCAATGCGGTTTGAAGCGCGCCGACACTTACGTTTCGAGACAAGCGTCCTTCGATCTCCTTCTTGATCGATACTCCATAGGCATTATTATACAGTATCCCCACCGTTAGCATCACCACTTCCTCAAATTCGCCCAGTTGATATTTTTTCATGATGGCAATAATTAATTCCTAATTGTAGTAATAATTTTCGTGCCAAGCCAAAAGTATTCCTTTGCGGCTCTTTCGACATTTCTGTTTGAATGACTGATCGCGCGCGGACAAATCCGGGCGAAACTGGACGTAGCCGTCCTAACCGCCCTTATAGCTTCATGTCCGTAAAGTATAGTAGAGAGCATATATCCCAAATACATCCTAACCCAGCCATCATCGGATGTCATAGGCACTCAGAAACCAGCAATTCTGCCCGTTTAAGCCTTTTGAATACCATTTATGACAAATATTATACCCATTTGCATACCTTTTATAACAAATAATATTACTTTATATACTTTTTATTACAATTAACTCATTATTTTACATACCTTTTATTACAATCAGGCGATATTTTCCGCAATTTTGCAATATGGATTTACAACGGAAAGCACTTAAAAAACTGCAGGCATGGAAATTCAAAAAGGAGCGAAAGCCCATGCTGCTCCGTGGAGCCAGGCAAGTTGGTAAGACAACCCTGGTAAATTTATTCAGTAAGGAATTTCAAACTTTCCTAAGTATCAACCTTGAAAGACAATCGGACAAAGCAATTTTCGACAGGACTGATTCCATCGATGAAATCCTGAGCGCCATTTACCTTCTTAAGAATATTATTCCGGCAGAGGGCAATACACTATTGTTCATTGATGAGATCCAGGAATCTCCCAAAGCAATACAATTGCTGCGATACTTCTATGAAGAACACCCGGAGTTGTATGTCATTGCAGCAGGATCACTACTGGAATTTTCTCTTGCCAACGTGGCGAGCTTTCCGGTCGGACGGGTTGAATACCTGAGCCTTCACCCGATGGACTTCGAAGAATATCTCATGGCGTTGAATTACAAAATAGCTCTGGATCAGCTCCAGCATATCCCGATACCACCTTTCGCACATGAAACCTTACTTAAACTTTTTCATGAATACGCAATTATTGGTGGAATGCCTGAAGCCGTGAGGAAGTATGCTATGAACAAAAACATTGCGGGTATAGGGCCAATTTATCA
>CAMLER010000464.1 GCA_946478915.1 uncultured Chryseolinea sp. | reverse complement strand
AAGGATAAGTTTGTTCAGGCATTTGCTCCGGTCTTCGAAGGTCAGAAGGTGACAGTCAAGGGCGAAGACTATCGCGGAAATACTGTGCTTCAAACCTCCCGGAAAATAGATCTACCCAACCTTGCGCTCATCGCAAAAATAGATCTGGAGGAAGCAAACGGACACGCAAATGAATTGATCTGGACGTTTGTTTATGCTGGTGTTTGTATAGCTGCTCTGGCTACCCTTGCAGCAATGTTGTTTGCGCGATCATTCACGCAACCCTTGTACAGCATGCGAAATACCCTGAGCCTCGTTGCACAGGGTGCTCTGCCTGAAACATCTGTCGAAATGTCCAATGACGAATTCGGGCAAATGAGTGAGAAGGTAAATGAGCTTGTAAAAACACTCAAAGGTAGCGCGGACTTTGCCCAACGAATCGGCGAAGGAAAATACGATACTGCATATAAACCTGCTAGCCAAAACGATATTCTTGGGATGTCGTTGATCAATATGCGCAACAACCTTATCGAGAATGAACGCCTTGACAAGGAACGCAACTGGATCGTCCGCGGCGTAGCGGAAATCAGCGAGATTCTTAGAATGCACGATTCGATCGATGCTCTTGGAGAGGATGTTATTAAATTCATACTGGAAAAGATCGGCGCACTACAAGGAGCTTTTTATATTGTCAACGATGATAACGCACAAGCTCCTGTTATTGAGATGAGAGCAAGCTATGCTTACACCCGGAAGAAATATCTCAAAGCAAAATTCAAGTTCGCAGAAGGACTGGTTGGTCAGGCAGCTGCTGAGAAAGATATCGTACTACGCACAGAAATTCCGGATGAATACGTAACCATAACTTCAGGTATTCTTGGTGATCAAAGACCGCGTTGTATTCTCATTGTTCCGCTGATTACCAACGAAGAAGTATATGGTGTTCTGGAATTTGCCGGGCTCAAAAAGTTTGACCCATCCCAGGTAAAATTTGTCCAGGAACTATCGCTGATCCTTGCCCGAACCATATTTAATATCAAGGTTAATGAGCGTACGCGGAAGCTCCTGGGCGAATCGCAGGAAATGAGTAATGAGTTGAAGGAAAAACAGGAAGTACTTCGACAAAATGCAGAAGAGATGCAGGCTACTCAGGAAGAATTGAAGCGTTCTAACCAAAAGCTCGAAGAACAAATTGAAGAAGTAAACCGTACGCAGAAAAGGATGCAGTTGCTGCTTGAGAACGCGTCGGAGGTAATAACAATTTACGAGGAGGACGAAAGCATTCGTTATATCTCGCCATCTGTCGAATCTATCCTTGGTTATGGACAGAAGGAAATGATTGGTAAGAGCGATATTGACAAAGTTAAACCCGACGATCGCAAGATCTTCAAAGGTCTTTTTGAAAAGTTATTAGCAAATCCAGAGGAAAAGGTAACAGTGCAGTATGAGTATCGCGCCAAGGATGGAACATTTATTTGGATCGAGTCGACTGGAACTAACTGCATGTCGAACCAGGCAATTCACGGGTTTATCCTGAATTCGCGCGACATTACAGAGCGCCGACGTGCGGAACAGGAACAACGCATGCGAAGTAAAATGCAGGCACTCTCTGAAAACTCGCTGGATCTTATCACCCGTTTGGAGGGTGAATCTATCTCATACATTAACCCTGTTATTGAAGAGTACACCGGTCAAAAGCCTGCATTCTTCCTTAACCGAAAAGTTAAGGAAACAGAACTTGATAACTCTGTTTTGGAAGGATGGTTAAAAGTTGTTGAAGCGGTAAACGCCACGAACGAGAAGGCATCGACGGAAATGGACTTCCCTTCAACCATGGGAACGCGGATCATGCAAGTGAATGCAATCCCCGAGTTCGACGAGGTCAACAATCTTGAGTCTGTGTTGGTGGTTTCACACGACATCACAGAGCGCAAGATGATCGAGCTTGAAATTCAGAACAAGAATAAGAAGATCACGGAAAGTATCAACTACGCAAAGCGGATCCAGAACGCTATTCTACCCAACAACCGTGTAATCAGCAAAGCATTGCCGGATTCATTTATTCTGTACAAACCCCGAGACGTGGTTAGCGGTGACTTCCCGTGGTTTGTTCAAATGAAGGATGAGATCTTCATAGCGGCAGTTGACTGTACAGGGCACGGCGTACCGGGAGCGTTGCTTTCGCTTATCGGCTACTTCCTGCTGAATGATATTGTTCGCAGTCGAAAGATCACCGAACCCGGGAAGATCCTCGACATGCTTGACGAAGGTGTAACAACCACCTTGCGACAGGACGAAGACGCAACGACAAAAGATGGCATGGACATCGCCCTTTGTAAAATTAATCTTGCGAAGCGCGAGGTCGAATATGCAGGCGCACACAGGCCTCTTTACGTGATGAAGAACAGCATTATGAATGAAGTAAAGGGAAATAAATTTCCTATTGGTGGAGGTATCTTTAAAAATCAAACCAACTTTACAAACACTAAGATCAAACTCGAAAAAGGAGATTCAATTTATTTCAGTTCCGATGGTTTCCCCGATCAGTTTGGCGGAGAGGAGGGCCGTAAATTCGGACCGAGACGCGTTCGGGATATTATCGAACAAATTCATAACTCATCCATGTCAAGTGCAATGAACATTTTTGATCAACAATGGGAAGCATGGCGAGGTAACACAAAACAAACGGACGATGTATTGTTGATCGGTATAAAATTTTAACCTAAACCCGGTTGATTCTCATTTTTAAAGATGGGGAGATAACACAAAAATAAAACCTATATCTTAGTGAACCACAAAAATTTAATTTAACCTTCAGACACATGAATTTTATTTATGACCTGCACCGAACCATGATGTCGCAGAACCTGATTCTGGTGTATCAAGGTGACTTTACTCAAGAGAGTACAAAGTCTATTCTCTCTATGGCAGAGCGAAACCTTGATTCTTCGGGAGAGGATTCCAGCATCAAGCGCAAGGTGTTCAACGTTATGGTGGAGGCGCTTCAGAATATTGTTAAACATAGTGACGAACTTATAGATGGTGAGATACGCAGTCATGCGGCAATCTTCCTCATAGGCAAAGAAACCAATCGCTACAGCATTATGTCTGGCAATCCAGTACGAAAAGCCAACATCCCAAGCCTAAACAAAAAACTTGATCAGATCAATTCGCTCGACAAGGAAGGTTTGAAAGAGCTGTACAAGGAAATAATCAAGAACACGACAATCTCCGACAAAGGTGGTGCAGGGTTGGGTTTCGTGGATATGGCAAGAAAATCAGGAGGCAAACTGGAATTCGAATTTCCGGAAATGTCGGCTGAGTATTGCTTCTTTTGTTTGAAGGTTAATGTGCCAAGAGAATCTGAATAATTGATTGATAAAAATTAAAATTGACTTATACCATGGAAATTTTAAATCTCGAAGGAACTGAGGATACCCCAAAAATAATTCTTGACAAGAAGAATGGAATTTTTGAAATCTCAGGCCGTTCACTGCCGGAAGATTCTGCAGAATTCTACCGTCCAGTGCTTGAGTGGATCGAGAAATATGGAAAAGATCCGAATGCGAGTACCGATTTCGTTTTCAAACTCGAGTATTTTAATACGGCATCTTCAAAACTTATTCTTGATGTTCTTTCTGCACTGGAAGACATCAAACCAATGAAAATCCTATGGTATTTTCATGAAGATGACGAAGACATGGAAGAAGCCGGCCAGGAATTTTCTGAGCTGGTTGAAATTCCGTTTGAATTCAAAACCTATTGATTACAGGATCATAGTGAATCGGTTGCTTGCAATTCGAACTCCGCACGATTTTTTGTAGGAAGTGACCGATCATTTTTTAGCTTTTTAAATAGCATTGCTTCATGAGTGAAGAAATACTCAAGGCGCTTACCCAACTTTTTGCCATAATCACCAAACAAGACGGGGGCGCTACAGAAAGAGAACGCCAGTTTGTAATAAACTTTTTCCAAACTGAGCTGGATCGTGATTCTATTAAAGAGTATCTCGAGCTATATGATCAATATTCAGATTATGGAAAAGAGGAAGGAAAGGCGCGGCTTACTTCCGTCAAAGATTCCGTCAAGACACTAGGTATCTGCAAAAAAATTAATAAAACACTCACTCAAAAACAGAAAGTAGTTGTATTAATTAAATTGCTCGAACTGGTAGGCACCGATAAAAATTTCACTCCGCAGCGGATGGAAATTATCAATACCGTGTCTACGGTATTTAATATTGGTCAGTACGAATATCAGCTGATTGAAAGTTTTGCAATCACGGAGGATACGAAGACGCTTAACTTCGCCGATATCCTTGTACTAGACAAAGAAAATGACGCTGGTGAAAATACAACCTGCAAACATGTCCATGGTCATATTGAGGGAAGCCTCATATTCATGCGGGTGCAAAGCGTCGACATGTACTTTACAAAGTACCTCGGCGAAGAATCCAATGCCTTAAATGGTTTCCCAATGCAGCCAAACAGGGTGTACCTGTTTTCCCATGGCAGTACTATCAAGACCCAAGCCGGTGATGCACTTTACTACAGCGATTTGGTGGCCAACTTTAATGAAGAATTAAAGACAGCCAAGTTATCATTTAACGTAATCATAGACGAATTAAAATTCCGGAATGGCGGAATCGGATTAAGGCACGTCGCAATATCAGAAGGACCCGGAAGGTTAATTGGTATTATGGGG
>CAMLER010000463.1 GCA_946478915.1 uncultured Chryseolinea sp. | reverse complement strand
TTATTGAGCGCATTGGCAGTAGCCCATACACAATTCACAAGTTGACAAAGTAGGACTAATAACTAATAGCTAATTCTAACGATGACACTCTGGGATCTCGCCTTGCTTATCTCAAGCCAATGGTATTGGGTAGTGCCCTTCATTCTCGCTTACATTGGTGTTATCCTTACAATCCTCCTTGACAACAAGAATCCAGCAAAATCAATAGCTTACATTTTGCTCTTGGCACTGGTACCTGTGCTCGGTCTGGTGGTATACTATTTTTTCGGAAGGGATTATAGAAAGCAGCGCTTGTTCAACCTTAAGGGAGCAATAGATTCGCCGGTCATTGAAAGTTTTTGGAAAGATAATCAGTTGGAATTCGAGCGGCGCTTCGAGCGCACAGAAAAAGAGTTTGGTGATCTGATAGCTCCTGCACGTCTCATTTTCAACCAACATCAGGGCGTTCTTTCAGAAAAGAATAAAATTGATTTGCTTATAAATGGTGAAGCCAAATTCCCGGAGGTGTTGCGGTCACTTGAGGAAGCAAAGCATCACATCCACATGGAGTACTATATTTTTTCCTATGATGATGTAGGCAAAAAGGTAGTCGATGTGCTTGTCCGGAAAGCGAAGGAAGGCGTTGAAGTTCGCATCATACTGGATGATTTCGGATCGGCAAATAACAAGAAAATGGTGCGCCGACTGCGCAAGGCAAAGATAAAAGCTCATCGATTTATGCCTGTGAACTTCCCACTGCTTGCGCAGGCGAACTTCAGAAATCATCGGAAGATAATTGTTATTGATGGCCGGATTGGTTTCGAAGGTGGCATCAACCTCGACGAACGCTATTTGAACAACGGTAAACATAAACTTTACTGGCGTGATACACATATCAAGATTGAGGGTCCCCTTGTCAACCTTTTGCAGCTTCAATTTTTGTTAAGCTGGCACTTCACAGCAAAAATGAAATTTCCATTTGAGCAGCCTTACTTCGGAAACAAATTTGAAAATGTAGGTCATGGCACAGCAACTCTGGTAGCCAGCGGCCCGGATTCGCCGCGACCTTATTGTATGGAAGCAATTTTAGCGGGCATCAATCAAGCGAAGAAAAATATCTGGATTGTAACACCGTACTTTATTCCAACCGATCAAATCATAACAGCACTACAGATCGCTGCGACGAACGGAGTCGACGTGAAAATGATTCTGCCCGGAAAATCGGATTCCCACGTTGTCAAGCACGCTTCTCTATCCTATATCAAACCCTTATTGCGAAGCGGTATCAGAATTTTTCTTTATCAAAAAGGATTCATGCATGCAAAAACAATGTCGTTTGATGAGCAGGTTGCGATTGTAGGCACTGCGAACATGGATACGCGCAGCTTTTATATCAACTTCGAAATTTTGGCAGTTATCTATGACCGGATGGTTTGTAGACAATTGGACGAATCATTCATTCAGGATTTGCAGCGAAGCAGGGAAATTACACTTAAGGAATGGTCAAAACGTTCGATTTATAACCGTCTGCTCGACTCCGTTTGCAGGTTGCTTACGCCATTGCTTTAATGGTGAGAATGACCTTATAGAGCTCTTTGTTATCTCCCTTCGCGAATTACGTCCGCTGGATTTTTACTGGCGGCCCGGTATACCTGCAAGCCTACAACAGAAAAGATAATCACAAAAAGCAGGAAAGTTGGTCCGGCAAATAATAAGGGAGCGACGCTTATTTTGAAAGCGAAATTTTGAAGCCAATCGACTATCAAATAATAAGAGATGGGTATTCCAATAACCATTGAAATGAGAACCAGGCTAACATAATCTTTAAAAAAAAGTCTCGCAATCCTCCATGAATCGGCTCCCATGACTTTTCGAATTCCTACCTCTTTATTCCGTGTGCTGATCATGAATGTTGAAAGTCCTAAGAGTCCTAATGCAGAAATAATTACTGCCAATATTGAGAAGCACAAAAAGATAGTTCTAAACTTAAGTTCCGACTTGTATTGTTTATCGAAATTCTGATCGAGAAAAAAATAGTTGTACGCGTTTCCGGGAAAGAATTTTTCATAGATATCGCCAACGGACGCAACTGTATTTTCCAGCAGTGAGTACCCTTTTGCATTTAGCTTTATCGAGTAATACGTAATATCCTTTGAATTGGTGAACATGACCGGCTCAAGAGCGCTTTGCAAGGACCGCTGGTGATAATTTTTTACAACGCCCTTGATCACATAAACGGTCTTCCGACCTTTGTTTTCATGGACAACCCTGCCTCCCACTGCTTGTTCCGGGCCGTCGAACCCAAGTTGCCGGGCAGCCTCTTCGTTAATTACAACTTCTGAATTTAAACTGTCAAACGAGGAAAATGAATTGCCCGCAACCAGCTCTACACCAAAATTTTTGAAGAAGTCCGCATCTATACCAATGATACCACAGTTGATGGCAGATTTAGTTCTTTCATTTGACAAGTTGTAAGAACGAAAGGTTATCTCCTGTCCTGGAACTACGCTTGACATGGAGAATCCTTTGATGAAGGAAAATTTCTCAATCGTGGATTTGAACACGTTAGCTGCAGATTTATTTGCGCCATCCAAAGCTTCGGGTGCTTCTACCACCAAAACTTTGTCAATATCTATCCCCAAATCTTCCGATCGCATATAATCTACCTGCTTGTATACTGTGAAGGTTCCAGCAATCATTATCAGAGAGATTGTGGTCTGCAACACGATAAGACTCTTTCGCAAGGACAAACCTCTTGGTTTTACTTCAGACTTAAGAGCTTTAACCGGATTATAACCCGATAATATCAACGCAGGGTATATGCCTGAAAGCAAAACGCCAAAGAAGAAAATCCCAAGCGCTACCAGTACCTGCGTCTGATCGGACATTAAAAGTGTAGTCGTCAAAAATTCAACAGGAATTTCCATAATCCCCGCAAAAAAATGTATGCTGACGCTAATAAGGGTTAACGATAATAAAAGTGCAAACCCGTTTATTAGTAACGCTTCCATTATAAATTGAAGCATCAGTTGGGATCTTGCTGCACCCAATACTTTCCGAACGCCGACTTCTCTGGCGCGGCGTATTCCTGCTGCCGTTGAAAGATTGATAAAATTGATCCACGCCACTGCCATTATAATTATCGCAGTGATCTCAAATGCGTAAACAATTCTCGCATCTCCTCCCTCTTCCAAATCAAATAAAACATCTGATTTTAGATGTATATCACCTATTGGTCGGAAGTGAAAATCAAAAACAGCGTTATTGGACTGAAGTTCCTCTCTCCTTGCATCTGCGACATAATCATTGAAACGCGAACGTAAAGATTCAGGGTCTTTTCCAGGCAGCAGTTTGATATAGGAATGGAAGAAATTAAAATCCCAATTTTCGTCACCGGCAAGCGGCCCCACCAGTTCCCTTAAATAACTTTTTGCGACAACTATTTGGGGATTAAAATGAGAATTATAAGGAAAGTCACGAAAAACACCGGTGATATTAAAAATACCAGTAATGCCGTCACTTTTTATTTCAATAGTTTCAGATAAAGATGTCGAACTCCAATGTTTACCAAAAAGTTTTTTAGCCAACGTTTCCGAAATAATTGCATCATAGGGACTTTGCAATAAATGGAATGAGTTGCCGGGAAGGAAATCAAATCGAAATATTTTGTAAATGGTAGTGTCCGCAATATAAACCCTTGTCTCTTGAACAATTTTCTGTTTTACCTTTAGAGTGGCCTTCCCAGGGTTCGGAGCAATTCTAACTATTTCCTCTACCTCCGGGAAATTGTTCAATGTGAACCCTACTGCTGGCGGCGTAAGTGCACTCCTGCTCTCCAGGGAGGCATTTCGGTAAGTATGCAGTTCCACGCGATAAATATCAGACGCGTAAGGATGAAACTTGTCATAGCTGTTCTCAAAAGCAACGAATAATAAAACCAGAACCGCTGCTACTATTCCTGAAGAAAGACCAAAGGTATTTATTGAAGTGAAAAAAGTACTTCGAAAGGTATTGCGCAGTGCAACACGGATGTAGTTGGCAATCATGCGTTTTGGGTTTTTTAAAGATAGAAAATTTGCAGGTGAATTAATTCACATGTCGAAGATTGGTCAATCAGCACTCTATTCGCCCGGCAACTTGTGCTTAGGTCACTGAAGTTGCTTGCGAGTTATCCAGAATTATTTCCGATGAATAGCACGATTATCAAATCAGGAACCAGCCGCACTCCATCTAGTTACTCAGCAGCTCTTCGAATGTAATACGCGAATCCGAATGAAATGCTTCCGTAATTTATTCCAAAGGATGTTGATTTTGTTTCGTCAGAAATTCCTCTTGAATGAGTTAAACCAACACCACCTATACTTCCTTCTATCGCCCAATTAGGCGAAGGAAAAAATAGGAGACTGGGCGAAGCATGGAGTCCGATGCTGTATGATTTTCCTGAGCCTTTTAAACCATTAATGGTCGAGGTATTTTTTCTCCTGTCGTAATTAATAGAACCATCCAGGGAGAAGAAAAACTTTTCTGAGATGGGAAAATACCTTTTTACAAACACGTATACGCCAATACCACGATCTTTCGCTTCCTGGTAATTCCCCTGGAAATATTCGTATCGGCTCTTAGATGAAGCAAAAGTTAACCCCCCGCCTACTGCGAAATTCTCGTTCAGAAAAAATCCAATTTCCGGAGAGACTTGAAAGGATCGGTGCTTGTTGTCATCACC
>CAMLER010000462.1 GCA_946478915.1 uncultured Chryseolinea sp. | reverse complement strand
GCAAAAATCGACTGGGCAATCACTCCAAGCCTACACGTCCTTCCTGGTATCCGCTACAATTACGATAAGTAGAAAGTTGATTACAACCGTTCTGCATACGGTTTGTACGAGACGGAGGATCCGGCTTTGATTGCCATACGTACTATTTACAGCAATCAGCAATTTCAGTTTACCACCTCTGAAAGTAATGTAACGGGACAAATAACCTTGTCGTTTAAGCCAGCACAACGCATCAGCACTTTTGCCACTTATTCTACAAGCTATAAGCCTGTTGGTGTCAACGTCGGTGGGCTGCCTACCGTCGGTGGCCAACCCGACTTAAGTCTTGCGCAGGTAAAACCAGAATACACCAAACATTTTGAGTTCGGCGTAAAGACCTCCCCGTCAAAGAGCGCTATCCTTAACATCGTAGGATATTATACAGATGTTGATGATTATCAGACGCTCGTACAAGATCCATCGCCCGCGCTGCTCCGTGGTTATCTTGCGAATGCCGAAAGAATTCGTGTGACCGGCGTTGAAGTTGATGGTAACGTGAAAATCGGAAAAAACTTCTCACTCTATGGTTCAGTGGCGTATACAGAAGGCAAATATGTCTCATTTAAAAATGCTCCCTTGCCGTTGGAGGAAGTTGGTTCACGAAACGAGGATGGCTCCTCCGTTCCTTTCAAGGATATCTCAGGTCAGAGATTACCTGGAATTTCAAAATGGGCAGGCAACATAGGTGGTGAGTATTCAATACCCGTCGAATTCTTCAAGCAGAATAGCAAATTCTTTATAGCCCTTGACGGCTATTATCGTTCTGAATTTTCATCGAGCGCAACACCGTCACTGTTCCTGAACGTTGATGAATACGCACTTGTCAATGGACGCCTCGGTCTTCGTGCAACGGAAGGGCTATCTCTAAGTGTTTGGGCTCGAAATCTTCTGAATAAAGATTATTTTGAACAGCTGCTGGCAGCAGGAGGGAACGCAGGCCACTATGCGGGCGTGCTCGGAGATCCAAGAACATTTGGGGCGACGATAAGGTATTCTTTCTAATCTATACGTAAATGCAACTGATCATGTATTTGCCGTTAAAGGACCCGTTGGAGAGCGGGCCTAATTGAACTGAAAGAAAACCAAACAAGGAATATCGAATAATAAATGATGACGGTCTTACGAGAAACGCTTTAAACAACGGCATGGATGTAAAAAAAAAATTTCTACCCGGGTAGTCACACCCGCATTCACTCACACCTATTAATTTAATAGTTATTCGTCGTACTTTTTGTGAATTATGCACGGGTTACTTATTATGCGCTCAATAAAGGCAAGGTTACAAAGATCACTAAGAGAGGTACGACGAACACGACGCAGTTCTTACATCGTGTTCTTTGTGCTCGCTTTGTGGCCATTGTGACCCTGCATTTTATCAATCCTATATTATGTAAATGTGTAAGCGGACAAAGTAGGATTATTTGGTTAATTTCTCCCGAGTTGCGCTATCCTTTTGATTTTCGTTTTTTCACTTTTTCAGCAAGCCCTAATTATCGCCACTCGCCTGTTTGGAGCTACCTGATGATCTCTTATCAACCAAAGCTGTGCTCGACAGTTACAGGAGAAAATTGACTGCAATGGAATATTACTTCAATTTCTGTTTGAAAAAATCAACCGTTCGTGTCCAGGCGAGTTCAGCAGCAGCTTTGTCATAGCGCGGTGTGGTATCGTTGTGAAACCCATGATTTACATCGGGATACATATACGCAACATATTCCTTATTGTGTTCCTTTAGTGCTGCTTCGTATGCTGGCCAACCTTCGTTTACACGGGTATCAAGCGAGGCATAATGAAGCAGGAGAGGAGCCTTAATCTTTGGAACATCTTCGCTGGGCGCCTGGCCGCCGTAGAAAGGAACCGCTGCTGCGAGATCAGGAATTCGCACGGCCATCATATTTGCAATCCATCCGCCGAAGCAGAATCCAACAACACCAACCTTTCCTGTACAATCTTTGTGATTTTTTAGAAAGGAGTATGCGGCTATGAAATCTTCCAACATTTCATTTCTGTCGCGTTTGCTTTGTAGTTCGCGACCTTCATCATCCGTACCCGGATAACCTCCAAGTGGAGTGAGCGCATCGGGTGCAAAGGAAACAAACCCTGCAAGCGCCGCCCGCCGTGCTACATCCTCTATGTGAGGATTCAGCCCCCGATTTTCGTGGATAACCACGATTCCACCGAGTTTCTTTTTCGCATCCGCCGGTTTTGACAATAGTCCTTTTATCGTACCTCCACCTTTCGGAGACTCGTAATTGACAAACTCGGATTTGAGTCGTGGATCGTCCTTGCGAATTTGAATGGCACCCTTATAGTCAGGCATTAGAAAGCCCATTAATGAAGCAACCGTTGCGCCGCCTACGGCGTATGTCGATAGCTTTTCCATAAAATCCCTTCTTTCAATACGATTGTGTGCATAATCATCATAAAGTACAAACACTTCCTGTTTGATGTCTTCTTTTTTCAGTTGCTTCATATAGAGATTGAGTTTAGGCTCAACTAAAGTAGGCATTTATAGACAAGGTGTAAACATGGTGCGAACCAAAAACATCAGCGGCTGATGCCGGATATTAGCGGTGACCATTCTGCTATGAAAAGACCAGACTTCCTTCTTTCAAAGCAGCTGCATATGGTAATGCCGAAAATTTGTAGAGATATGGGGATTTATGAGGAGTACCCTCACGCCTCTTTTCTAATTTTTCAAGGATACCCGTAGCATTAATCTTTCGCTGAAAATTTCTTGCGTCAAGTTCGCGTCCTAGAATGGTTTGATATACCTTCTGCAACTCCGGCATTGTAAAGGTAGCCGGAAGCAGATGTCGAATAGGCAATGAGGGCAACCTTGCAGGAAGCGCCCGCTGCGCGGACTTTATAATTTTATTGTGATCAAAGAGCAACGAAGGGATATCATTCATGTTGAACCAACGGCATTCGTCGGTAAGAAAATCCGGAGTCGGATTTACTTTTGAATACTCCACCAGTGCAAAGTATCCAATCGAAATCGTTCGTTCAGACCACTTAATATTCGAGAGGTTTAAGTTGATGGTGGAGAAGGTCTTTTTTTCATCATATCTTTTTGCATCTCCAAATATGTCAAAATGCTGAAGGTAGATCTTTTTTAATCCGGTTCGTTCCTGCAGGCATCTTTTCGCTGCATCATCTACACCTTCATCCTTCTTTATAAAACCGCCCGGAAGACTCCACGCATCAGTTCCATGCCACTTCAATAGCAAAACCTTCAGTTGATTTTCGTGAAAGCCAAATACCACGCAATCAATGGACAGATAGTGAATGCATTGCTCCGATATCCGCTCAAAATAGCGTGCTGCCTGTTCACGGTGCGACGTTGGTTCCATAAAATATCTTTGTGTATACTTGACGCAATGAAAGCTTTATGTAGTTTTGACATAAAGATACATTCTGGCTTCATAAAAATCTAAAACCTATGAGAATAACATTGATCCGGCTAACATTTCTGATGATCACCCTGATGCCGGCTATAGGGATGTCCCAAAAAGTTTCAACTCCTCTTGTAACAGGAAAAGACATAGCGGTTGTTGACACAGAGTCGGGAAAAGTCCGGGGTTACATCCACAAAGGTATCTATACCTACAAAGGGATTCCCTATGCCGAAGCGGACCGATTCATGCCTCCTTCAAAACCAAAGCCATGGGAAGGTGTTCGCAGTTCCCTGACCTACGGACCAGTGTGCCCGTTGGTCGACCCAACGACGTCCGTGAATGATGAAACAGAATTTGTCTTTAACCATAATTGGGGCTATCCAAATGAGGACTGCTTGCGATTAAATGTTTGGAGTCCCGCCATTAAAGCATCATCATCTGTAAGTACGAAGAGGCCAGTGATGGTGTGGCTTCATGGAGGTGGTCACACAGCCGGTTCATCACAAGAACTTCCATCTTACGATGGCGAAAATCTATCCCGAAGCGGAGATGTGGTGGTCGTATCAATCAATCACAGGTTGAACATTCTAGGGTTCCTGGATCTCTCCGCATATGGCGAAAAATATAAGTTGTCAGCCAATGTCAGTATCATGGACATCGTGGCATCACTTGAGTGGGTTAAAACGAATATCGAAAATTTTGGAGGCGATCCAAATAACGTCACGATCTTCGGGCAATCAGGTGGTGGCGGTAAGGTAAATACACTCATGTATGCACCCTCAGCAAAAGGTCTGTTTCATAAAGCAATCATTCAAAGCGGTGGACTTGGCTTAAAATTTCATGAAAAGGAAATTACGCAAAAAGTAGCCTCCCTTGTGCTGGCAGACTTGGGGCTGCAGCCGTCGCAGGTCGATTCGCTTCAAAGAATCCCGTTCGCGTTGCTTGCTGCTGCCGGGAAAAAGGCTTTAGGAAAGGTAAATGAAGATTTAAAAGCAGCCGGAAAACTAACAAGTGTATTCGGGTTGAGTTGGGGCCCCGGCCATGATGGGACTTTCCTTCCATATCAGCCCACCGACCCGCAGGCAAAATCTTTTTCTTCAAACATACCTTTGCTGATCGGATCGACTAAAAACGAATTTATGACCTCGCTGTTTATGCCAGCCCTGCGCTATGCGAATGCTACAACGGTAAGAGATCACATTTCATCACAGTACGGTGATAAAACCGATTCTTATATTGCTGCCGTGAAGAAAGCTTATCCGAATGA
>CAMLER010000461.1 GCA_946478915.1 uncultured Chryseolinea sp. | reverse complement strand
ACTTCTCTTCGTACTTACCGTCGACAAGTCCCCAAATAATTACTTCATAAACAAATATGCAGGTCCAGAAGCAAAAATGCAGGGCATAGCGATAGCGGGATTCTCCCAGGTCTGATCGCGTGTTATTCCAGAAATTAATTGCCATCTTTAAATGTCGCTTATTGAGAAGAAATCGCGTACTTTTTCGACAGACAACATTTTAAACGTACGAATGAAATATGGGGATACAATTATTAACGGATTCATTCCTAATCTGAGGAATGTCGAATAAACCTGAATAAGTGACAACGGATAATCAAGTTACAGGAGATAAGACCTTCTTATGATCGGCCATTACTTTAAGCTTGCGAGAAAAAATCTCATCAAAAACAGATACTACACCCTCATCAATATTGGTGGATTAGTATTGGGAATGCTTTCGGCGCTTATCATTGCCAAGTATATCGGCGCCTCTCTTCATTTTGATACCTTCCATGAAAACAGGGACCAAATATATGCCGTTGCGCAGCGGGAAACTTCTGATGGCATTGACCAAAAAGAGAGGAAAGGTACTTATCTGGGAGTTTCAGATCTGATAGCGCAGAACCCGGAGGTTGCGGCCGTTTCAAGGTATTATCAACACGTGGAATCTCTGGTTCTGTCAGTTAAAGGGAATGGTGATATCACGTCGTTTACAGAACCTAAGATCTTTATCGCTGATTCAAACTTTTTTAAGATATTCTCATTTCCGTTGGTATATGGGAGCGGAAGTTCACTTTCTAACGATAAGGCTATTGTACTAACGAAGTCCGCCAGCACAAAATACTTCGGCGACGCAGATCCGATTGGAAACACACTGACTATCCGAACGTCATGGGGGAAGGAAACGACGTATCAGGTAAGTGGTGTCATCCAGGATATTCCGAGCTTATCAAGATTTGATTTTGATTTTTTGCTCTCAACTACTGAAATATACCAGGAGGAATTATGGGGACTTCCAGACTATTCAACTTATGTTTTATTAAAAGATAATTCGAATTCCGCAATCCTCGAAGAAAAGGTTACTAACGAATTAAAAGACGTACCACAGCTGCGGGCAGCCAACAAAGAAGTTCATATTTCACTTGAGCCCTTTTCCGAAATTTCATTATCAATGACTGAATACTTGCTCTTAACCGTGGGTATTTTTATTGTGCTCATCACATGGATAAATTATATAAATCAGGTAGTGGCACAATCCTATTGGCGAATCAGGGAAGTTGCCGTGCTCAGGGTTATGGGCGCTAGCCAAAGCGATCTGAAGATCCAATTCGTTATCGAGTCCATTATAATTTGTGCCTTCGCGATCGGTCTTATCATTTTGATTTTTCTGGGTGTCGAACCATTCCTTCAAACGCTTACCAACGGACATCTCCTGCCGCTTTTAGAGGATCCCACATCAACCAACGTGATTATCGTAGGTATTTTTGGAGGTGGGGCCTTGGCGGCGGCAATTATACCCTCTGTCGTTTTGTTGTCACAAAATTTTGGAGCTGGACTTCGGAATATCCATAGCACAAAAATTGGCAGCATCCGCTTGCGCAAGGCATTGGTCGTATTTCAATTTTCGATATCGACCGTATTGATGATAAGCATCTTTGTTATCTCGGGTCAATTGGAATTCTTGCAGAAAAAGGATAAAGGCATCGATATAAAGAGGATTCTTGTCGTTAAGTCACCACTGGCAAAGGATACAACCTGGCTCGCAAAGCGAAAAACCCTCCAGCTTTTCAAGGATCGAGTTGCAGAATTGCCAATAGTGATGGGTGTAACGTCATCAACCACTGTTCCAGGTGAAGAATATCGACACGAAACGTTTTTGAATCTTGGTGATAGCAAAGCATTGGTGCATCAAAATGGAGTTGATGAACATTTTTTTTCCTTATACAAGGCTGAGTTTGTAGCAGGAGGTGACTTTATCCCGGATGCCAGGGCAAAAAATAGAACGAGTATTATTTTGAATGAATCTGCAGCCAGGGCGTTGGGAATTTCATCGTTTGACGAGGCCATCAATTCTATGATTGTGGATCAGGGGGAGCCGGATGATCCTTTAACGCTTATTGGCATAATAAAAGATTATCATCAAACGTCTCTTAAGTATGAACTGAAGCCAATGGCGTTCAAGTACAATGTCCAGCGCGGACACACCTCATTTAAGGTTCGTACAACATCCAGTGACGAATTTTCTGAAGGACTGGCAGCCATCAAGAGTATCTGGAGGGAAAGTTATCCGGATGCTTCATTCGATTACTTTTTTCTGGATGAGAAATTTGCCGCGCAGGATTGGGAAGATTACTATTTTGGAAAATTTTTCAAATATTTTACGGTATTGTCCATTACAATTTCCTGTCTGGGATTGTTCGGCATGTCTCTCTTAATCTCGACCAAGAGACAAAGGGAAATTGGCGTCAGAAAGGTTTTCGGAGCCACGACGCTTGATATACTCGCAATGTTTTTGAGAGGTTACCTTGGGACGCTAACTGTTTCCGTGATAGCAGGATTGCCGATAGCTTATTTGTTGATGGACATGTGGCTTAGAAACTACGCTTATAGAATTGAAATTGGCTTCGGACTTTTATCCACCGCCATTATTAGTTTGACATTAATTTTCTTTTTAACCGTTTGTTTCCATACGATAAAATCGTCGTTGGCAAATCCTGTTAAGGTTTTGAGCGATTGATTTTGTGAGTTAGAAAACAATAGCAGATATTTTGTACTTTCCTCACAATGTGAATATCCCGCATCTTACTCATTTAAAAAAAAACTATTTATGAAGATCTCATTACAGTTGATTTGCCTCTCATTTCTATTAATCTTATTTGTTAACTGCGAAGGTGATGAAGGCGCCGTAGGCCCTGTAGGTCCTGCCGGAATACAGGGACCTCCGGGACCGCAAGGACCCATCGGAATCTCCGGTAACGCTAATGTCAGGCAGTATTTGTACGGAGCGCAGAATTTGGCCAGCGAAAGCTATGTGACGCTACAAGTATCAACCACACTTGATACGATGAACAGGTCCGCATGGAATGTGTATTTGTACTATCAAGGTCTTGACAGGTGGTACAGCATACCAGGAGGAGGGCCTGGTGCGGCTACCACTTACCGCGTCAGTATTGCTCACTCTTCCAACAAGGTAAATTTATATATAGACAAGAGTGGGACCGGCGACAATTTTTCTCAGGCGAGGGTCATCAGAACATACGCGAATTCAGTTATGCCCGGCGGACGGCAGGTTCAACCAGCAGACATCGATTTTAGGGATTATGAGGCTGTGCGCAGGTATTACGGATTGGAGTAGTACTAAGTGTGTCAAGTAAGGTTTGCAATTTTGCCTGTGTCATTACGTTAGAATATAAGCTATCATATCGACAAACATTGAAGGCCGGCAATTGCGTCCGGCCTTAATTTCAATACTTGACATTGGCCTAAATAGGGCAAACACCTTCGGCCAGTTAAGACGGTGATATCAATCTACATAGTTTTCATTGACAGTTCCGTCGGCGGTGAGAAACACTTTGCGTTCACCCTTGGCCCCTTCAAGGTCGATTTCATAAATAACTTTTCCACCTTCTTCGATCTTGTCAGCGTCATCGATTGTGTAATCCTTAAACTCTGTTTTCAATTTTTGAGTGATAGCCTGTGGTAGTTCACTCTTCGGAAAATCTTCTTTGTGCTTGGTGATATTTCCATTTTTGTCGATCCATAGGTCGTGTTCACGGGACGATACTTCGAATTCAGCTTTGTAGCCGTTGCTTTTCTTTTCCCACCGCACCTCGCCTGCATTTGGATATTTTGCCTTAAGCGCCGTTAAGGTTGATGAGGGAACGTCTTTTTCTGCAATGTCTTGCGATATTGCTGCAGTCGATAAGCCTGCGACCAGTACCATGATGTTGATTATTGTTCTCATTGCTAAGGGGTTTAATGGGTACAAACTTATGTTATAAACTTTGGACGGAAAAAAAGGTTCGGCCTTGGGCACCAAGTTATTGACGGTCCTCTATGCCCTTTGCTAGCTTTGCGTGAGACAAAGTACAGAATCGTTCAAAATGACTTAGTCGATGGAAGGTTGCTATTCGAGTTGGTTATTTAATTTTAGGTTAGGAGAAAGTCTCCGTAACGGCACCAATAATATTCGCTGCAACATGGTGCGCTTGACCTGAGACAAGCGTTGTAATTTTAAATCGTATGACTATGATAAAAACATTATTGTTTTCGCTGATGCTGTTATGCATCGCATGCGGCCGGCCCGTGAAGCAGGACACAGCAGAAGATATTTCGAAAATTAAAGCATTAAGCGCATCTCGTGCGAAAGCCTTCAATGAAGGTAATGCCAACGTTATCGCTATGGCATTTACGCACGACGGTCTGTTGATGGCTCCTGGGACAAAATCAACGACTGGTCGTGATGCAGTCCGCACTTACTACCAGAGTATTTTCGATCAGTACGAAACTTTTCTGGAAAGCGGTTATGAGGACGTAAAGGTTTCGGGCGACATGGCCTATGGGGTCGGGTTTGCAAGGGTGAAGCTTGTTCAGAATAGCGGAGGCCATACGCTTTTTTCAACTGCAAAATATATCAATATACTTAAGCGCCAGGAAGATGGCTCATGGCTTACCACTCATGATATTTGGAATGTGAATGAGTAGATCGCGCAAACGTCGGAAAAGTATCCAATTCTTGTTGTGTGCGTCTA
>CAMLER010000460.1 GCA_946478915.1 uncultured Chryseolinea sp. | reverse complement strand
ACGGTATCTTTCACAAACAGTAGGTCCCTGGTTGGAATAGTATCACCAAGTTGAATTTCATTCATGCCATTCAGCAGTTGTGATATGATCGTAGGAATCACAGCGCGTGCGGACTGACGCGGACCGTAAGTATTAAATGGTCGCACGATAGTTACGGGCAAATTGAAACTTTTATGGAATGACTCGGCGATACAATCTGCCCCTATTTTTGAAGCAGAATATGGCGACTGTGGTTGGCGCGGATGACTTTCATCGATCGGGATGTAGGTTGCCGTTCCGTAAACTTCTGAGGTTGACGTCACGAGGACACGTTCAATCCCCAGGTCTTTCGCCGCCTGGACGATATTCAACGTTCCCTTAACGTTCGTGTCAATGTATGAGTCAGGCGAATGATAACTAAATGGAATAGCAATCAATGCCGCAAGGTGGAAGACGACCTCAGTTCCTTTCATTGCTTCTCTGACACCATTAGGGTCGCGGATGTCGCCAGCAAAGATCTCCAGTTGTTTGAGTTTGTCCGGTGGGAAAGTATCAAGCCATCCCCAACTATTAAATGAATTATAGTAGACAAATGCCTTCACCTTGCATCCCTCTTCTATAAGGTGTTCAACCAAATGACTACCAATAAATCCGTCTGCGCCGGTTACTAATACTCTTTTACCTGATAATTTCATCTTTGTTAAAAGTCAAAGGTATTTAGGATTGCGCGCGGAAGAGCGTGATTGTCCAGACACACCTTGTCAATATATGTTTTCAATGCTGCCGAATAAAAAAACTGCAGTCTCGACGGGGGCAATATTCTGCATTTTCGTTCAAAAAAGAATATTTAAAATACCTAAAACCCGGTGAAAGCGATATCTGGCCTGCGTCTGCCGCGAAACCTAATTTCCATTTAAACTACTTCAATCTACATCGACCATCCGTGCTACGCATCACGATAACCAATTCAACCTGTTATCAATACGCCAAATCCTCTACGATCTGGTTGAGGAAAAGGGATGTGCCTCCAGAGGTAACTTCGCAAATGGATGGTAGTCTCCTTTGAGACCGACTGGCTCCTGATGTCGGATCATGTGGGCAATTTCAATTGACGTTTTTGTTTCGTCAATCTTAAAGCCGCGTCCGGCAACGATCTCCTCATAACTTCTGGTGTGAAGATCGGTGAAGCCTTCGCTAAACTCCAGCTCTTTTCCCTCAACTGTAATCGATCGAAATGTTCTTTTGCCGCTGCGCTTCACGTCCTCCGGCAATGTATCAGCATTGATGCTGAGGAACCATCGCACTCTCGCCTTCTCCAACTCCAGATATCCTGCAGCGCGATCGTGTGTATGAATGTGAACGATATTTTTTTTGAGTGGCCCGAAAATCCAGGTCAGCATATCGTAGAAATGGATACCTATGTTCGTCGCTATGCCTCCTGATTTGGTGGTGTCGCCTTTCCAGCTTGTGAAGTACCAATGACCTCTTGAAGTGATATAAGCCAAATCGACATCATAAATTTTATCGGCCGGGCCAGCGGCAATTTTATTCTTCAGGTCAATGATTACCGGATGTAACCGGAGCTGAAGAATATTATATACTTTCTTTCCGAATTCGTTTTCTATCTCGCGAAGTGAATCTATGTTCCACGGATTCAGTACCAAGGGTTTTTCACAGATTACATCGCAGCCCTGCTTTAATGCAAAACGGATGTGCGAATCGTGCAGGTAGTTCGGAGTGCAGATACTCATATAGTGAATCGCTTCTCCACGACGTTTCAATTTGTCTATGTGCCGGTCGAACCTTTCAAACTCAATAAAAAAATCGGCATTTGGAAAATAGGAGTCCATAATGCCTACCTGGTCAAACTTATCCAATGCCGCCACAAGATTATTCCCTGTTTCTTTGATAGCCTTTAAATGGCGGGGGGCTATAAACCCCGCTGCGCCAATAAGTGCGAAATTCTTCATATTTTATTTTTTAATGCCATCCTTTAAGCCCTTTTGGGTTTGATATCACCCCGTAAATGATAATAAATTGCCTGTTCAAAAAGTCATTCCTTACCGGCACCAGTTCCATCAATCGTGCGAATCTGTCCAATTGGAGTACGCGAAAATAATGAAATTGTAGAGAGATCACATTGCGCAGACTCGCGTGCAATACAAATGCATTATCGGTGAGACTTGATTTTTACCATTTGGATGGTAAGCGGCTTAAGCCTATTGTCCAATTTTGAGGTGAAGCGACATCACAAATTATCGTCCGATAAACCTTTTTACGATGCTCATCCCTAGCATTGAACGCGTTTTCATCTTAAAAAGAACATAAGTTTTTCGGCTTAACAGATCGAACACATACGAAGAACAAAATTGGGAGATCAAGGTTGCAATGGCAGCGCCAACTGCAAAGAGCTTGGGTATAAGGATAAGGTTAAGGATGATATTCAAAACAGCCCCAAGGGCTGTTCTCGTAAATGTTTTGATTTGTAGATTTTCAATGATAAAAAAATTAGTGCCCCCAACACCCAGAAAAACGAAAACCGCCGACCATATGTGTATCGTAAGAATTATCGCTGCGGCTGTATACTGTTCTCCATAAAGGATGTCAATTATAAGCTCTGAAAATATTGTGACACCGATCGCGATGGCAAGACTGATTAAGAACAAAATATCGAACAAATTTTGAAATTTCCTGAAATAGATCTTTTGACTAAGCTTTTTTCCGTCAATGATTGAGGGAAAAAACGAATTGCAAATAATGGTAGGTATAATGTACCAGATCTCTGAGATCTTCAACGCTGCTGAATACATTCCAACTTCGTGGTCATTAACCATCTCGCCCAGCATGACCTGGTCAATGCGCATATAGATCATAATCATGAAGCCCGAAAAAATCAGCGGCCATCCTTTGGCCAGAAGGTCTTTGGCAAGAACTTTCTCTAACGTAATGGCTATTCTTTCCTTGTTATATTTTTTCAGAGAATATAACATAAAAAAACCCCCCAGGACCATTTCAAGGGCGGTTACAACGGCAAAAGCTATAAGAGTAGCCCCGCTAAGTATCAAAATCACCTTTAAAACATTTGCAATGATGTAAGCAATGCTCTGAGAAATGACGGCGACCTTGGACGCGACTCTCGATTGGTAATACAACTCTATGCTGATCAGTGATTGAGCCACCAATGTAAGCGCGAGGATGATTCCAACGTAGAGCGTATTGGGCTCATCTGTTTTCAAAAAGAAAAAAATAGCGACGCAGACGGTAAAAGCGATCAAGCCAGAGATCAGGCGCAACGTAATCGCTGTAGACATAATGACCCTGGTCCGCCCAGGATTTTCAACCATCTCTTTTACCACCATGCTTTCGAGACCAAGCGTAGCAAAAGGCGTAAGAATTCCGATCGTAGCCAGTAAATAATTGAATGTTCCAAAGTCGGTTGGTCCAAGGTATCGAGCTACCCATGCACCTACAACCAATCCCATTCCCATCCTGAAAACTCTGTCAAAGAAGAGCCAGCCGATGTTCTTCAGAATCTTTTTGTACTCCGTGGTGAGAAACCTGTTGACTTCATTCACTAAATTCTTCAGCATTTTTTAGAATTTGGAGGCTGGATGAAGTCAATTGATAAAATGAAAAGAATTGAGGAATCTCGTATTTTAAAAAAAATGTTGCGATTGCCAGAGTGGCAGAAACTCTTTTCATTTTAATCGATTAGATTCCGCTCATTAGCATTATCAAGAATTTGTTAAAGATTGCTAGTCAGGCGTTTTATCACCCCCCTTACGATCGGGCAGCGACTTCAAAACCTTACGCAGTTTGAAGAATCAAGAGAACAAATTCCTGCTTCACCGATAGTTGAGGCGAATTAGTAACTCGATGGCTACCCTCGATTATTTCTCTTTTGAAACAACTCCGCCTTGTAGCCTATAGGTATCGTTACTTTCCTCGCAAATCGCAATGCCGTCCTTATTAAATATAAGCTTATGCCCATATTCACTCATCCAACCCGTCTGCCGCGCTGGATTTCCTACTACCAGTGCATAGTCAGGTACTGATTTGGTGACGACCGACCCTGCGCCAACAAAAGCAAATCTTCCCAACTCAATTCCGCAAACTATCGTTGCGTTCGCTCCAATGGTTGCACCTTTCTTAACAATTGTTTTGGCATATTGATTTTTTCGATTGACTGCGCTCCTCGGATTTATCACATTTGTGAACACCATGGATGGTCCAAGAAATACATCGTCTTCACATTGAACTCCGGTGTAAATGGACACGTTATTTTGCACTTTGACATTGTTTCCTAAAACAACTCCGGGAGAAACGACCACGTTTTGTCCAAGATTGCAGTTCTTACCAATCTTACAATGGGGCATAATATGTGAGAAGTGCCAGATCTTCGTCCCTTCTCCGATCTCGCAGCCTTCGTCAATCACAGCGGTGGGATGGGCTTGATAGAGTGTCATGAACCAAAGTATTTTTTAATTTTGCTGCAAATAAAATCTAATTGATCTCCATCCATTTCGGTATGGATTGGTAGCGAAATTACAACTTTTGAAAGTTTTTCCGAGATCGGAAAGGAGCCTTCCCGAATATCAGGTCTCTTAAATGCGTTTTGAAAATGCAATGGAACCGGATAGTAGATCATTGAAGGAATGCCTTCACTCGTTAGATATTCTCTGAACGCATCACGTTTCCCGTTTTTGATTTTTACGGTATACTGATGGAAGACGTGTGTTGAATTTGAAACCCGATATGGAACCTCAAGCTCGGAAATC
>CAMLER010000459.1 GCA_946478915.1 uncultured Chryseolinea sp. | reverse complement strand
TCGATTCTATATTAATTCGATTGGATCTCTTTCTTTTTTTCTTCCCTTGGTTAGCCTCTTCCAATGCTTTCTTTGCTTGAAAAACTGAATCAATCCTCATCCGGAGACCGGCAGAATCGAGGTTTGCCATCAGAAGAAGGCTGTCCTGCCATTTTATCGTATTAAGATTCTTAACAAACTCATCGAGGATCTCTTGTCGCGCCTTTATCTCTGCATACCCCTCGTAGTCTTGCGGCAGGGAAGTGATGGCACTATCGTAGTATGCCTGTGACAATTCGTACTTTCGGAGAGTATCGTAATAAATTTCGCCGAGCCTCAGATAAGCCTCACCGTCGATCCTTCGGTTGGTGCCTTCACGAATCGATTTGTTGAAATTTGCAATCGCCTCGTCAAGGTCTTTTTGTTTGAATTCAAAAACACCCATTTCATAATAGATCTTATCTTTGAATTCCCGGTTTTTGTTGTCCTTCAACAGTTTTCTAAACGATTTGCGGGCTGCATTGACGCTTTTACTTCGGGAGATTTCTGTCACCTGAGCCATGTAAAGGCGCGCGTAAAAATCAACTTCATACTCCGGGTTGGTTGACAAACATTTTTTATAATAATTGTACGCCTCTGACTCGAATCCCAACTTTTGGTACACCTGCCCGATAATGAAGTATATGCGTCCCGGCTTATCTTTCTTTTTTAGCATGGGCGCAACTTCCGTAAGGTTTCGAACCATTTTATCGTAATCTTCCTGCTCCTGAAAAAAATAAGCCTTCTCGATTAGCAGCTTCTTCCGGTTCGCTTTCGTTAACTCTTCTTTTTCAACAAAGTCGATCGCAGCCTGACCGTTGTTATATTCCTGGTGCTCAGTGAACGTTCGAATCAGTTGAATGATTGCTTCATGTCGTGCATTGACATCTTTACTTTTTGAATTAACCCACTTAAGGGTCTGAACCGCGTTGCCCCAATCCATGCTATACAGTCGTGCTTTCGCTACCAGGATATAACAATCGTCAACCCACTTGCTATTGGGATGCCTTTGAATCGCGATGGAGGCCATTTTGATTGCCTCCTGGATATCTTCATCATAATCGTTGGCAAGCGCGGTATCTAATTCCGGGTAAAGGCGGAGAATTTTATTATAATCATCGTTCAGGCTTTCCCAGAGTGTTTTTTCTATTTTTTGGATTTCGTCTTTTGCGTAGTAATAGCCATTGTAATGGGCGGTCGCGTTGTGATATGCCTTGCTTGTCCATGTATTTCTCTCGGAGGAGCAAGCAGCGCAAGCCAGTATGCAGACCGTTATAAATATGTACTTAAATCGTCCTTCCAAGAGTGAAATGGATTTGTGATGTGATAAACGCAAAAAACCTACATTCCATACTTTAATACACTGGAATCTCTAATTTTGTGCAAAAAAGGGGAATAATTTGAGACCCAAAAAGACCTTATCGAACTGGCTCACCACGCGATACCAGCTGATTATCCGTAACGAAGAGAATTTCGCTGAAAAAACTAGCATGGGTTTTACCTATTCGAAAGTTATTCTTTTTTCTGTTATTCTGTTCACCGGCCTGTTCGTCCTCAGTTTGTTTATGTCGAAGACCATACTGGCAAAGTGGTTTGATCCAAAGCACGAACAAATGGTCTTGAATCAGCAGCTTTTTGAACTGGCACTCAGAATAGATTCGCTCGGCATGGAGGTTGACCGCAAAGATCGCTTCATTGCAAATTTCCAGCGGGTGTTAAGTGGTGATACGATAGATTTTAAGGATCCAGCCGTCAATTTTCCCGGTGAATCGCAGCCGCTGGCAAAACCTGCCAACTTAAAAGCAACCCCTGTCGACTCTGCGTTCAGAAAAGATTTTGAGAACTCCGACCTGTCCTTAATCTCTCTCGCTAATTCAAAATACAGCGAGTTGCAGGAAACTTTCTTCTATTCTCCGATTACCGGCTTTGTCTCCGATCAATACGATGTACAAAAGGGTCACCTTGGAGTAGACGTTGTCGCTAAGGCCAACGAACCCATAAAGTGTATCGCTGACGGCACAGTTGTATTTTCGTCCTGGACACAAGACTCCGGATATGTTATCGTAGTACAACACAGGGGCAATCTCCTGTCCTCCTATAAGCACAATGCGCAACTCTTGAAAAAAGTTGGTACTTTTGTTAACGGCGGAGAAATTATCGCCATAGTTGGCAACAGTGGGGAATTAACAAATGGGCCCCACCTACATTTTGAATTGTGGTACAATGGCAACTCATTGAACCCTGAAGAATTTGTCACTTTTTAAACTTTTACACCATGCTAACGTCCAAAGAACAAAAACGCGCCGCCGATGAGATCAGCACCTCAAGCAACACCATTGGCAAGGGAACCTTTCTGGAAGGTAACATCGAAACTCACGGCAACATTCGCATTGAAGGCAAGATTACGGGTAACGTCAAATCTAAATCAAAAGTAGCGCTGGGCAACGGATCACAGGTTCAGGGGAACATTCTCGCACTTAACGCCGATATCGAGGGCGAAGTGAAAGGCAAAATTGAAATCACTGAATTGCTCGTTTTGAAGGCAACGGCCGTAATTAACGGAGATATTTTGACTGGCAAGATGGTAGTGGAGCCAGGCGCTGTCTTCAACGGCACTTGTAAAATGGGCGCGGTCATTAAGGACATCAAAATCGGCGAGAATGGGCTTAACAGAGCCATCCCACAACAAGAAATTAAAAACTTATAATAGCTATCTAAAATACAGCGGTCTCGCTTTCCAGCTTTTGGCAGGCATAGCAGTATTCGGTTGGCTTGGTTATAAGCTGGATCAATACCTGGAAATGCAGTTTCCTGTTTTTATGCTGGTTCTTGGATTCGCTGCTTTTGGTGGAATGATGTACAAACTTTACCGGTCTGTTAACCGGGATAATCCTTGATCCGCTTTTTTTTCACCCTTATGGCATCGGCGCTTCTCCTGGTTGCCGTTGCCTACGGTTCAGTGGGTCAGGCCTGGCTTAAAGAACTGCCATCCTATTTTTTCCAGACTTTGATACTGCTGTTGTTTGGCACAGGCTTGCTCTACATCTATTTGTATCGATTTAACCGACAGGACCTGTTTGTCCATATTTACCTATTATCAATGGTAGTGAAGTTACTGGCATACGGAGCTTATAACTTTTTTATGATCATAGATGATGAAGCCGGAGCGGTTGCCAACGTTTCCTGGTTTATGTTGCTCTACCTGATCTTTACACTTCTCGAAATTGTCTTTTTATACAGAAAAATATCGCGTTAGCAACCCCAAAAGACAGAGCCAATTTTTTTTCAAAACGTTTTTTTCTGGAGCATTAATTAATACCTTTGCGCTCGGATTTAAAAACCTTGAAATTAGCCCTGAATGAGCCAATTTTTGAGTCTTCTAAGAAAAATTTTCGTCGCCTTTATTGTTTTATTCCTACTAACGCCAACGGCAGGGATTTCTGCACAGGATCAGTCTGAGGGGGAGAAACCATTCAACGCGAGCGAACTCATTATGCATCACGTGGTGGATGACCACATCTGGCATTTGTGGGATCATGGTGGCACCATATATCTTCCCGTTATAGTGTACTCCGCTGAAAAGGGACTTGATATTTTTTCATCGCGCAACTTCTACGATGAACACCATAATGTAGTTGAATACAATGGATACAAATTAGATCATAACCATATCTACCTGGCGGATTCAAATAAGGCTGTTTTTGATATGTCAATAACCAAGAACGTGGCCATGCTATTCATCAATGCTGCGCTACTTCTTCTTGTGTTTTTAGCTGTTGCCAAGGGATATCAAAAAAATAAAGGAAAGGCTCCAAGCGGCATCCAGTCCTTTTTCGAGCCCATCATACTTTTCATTCGCGACGAGGTCGTAAAGCCAAATATTGGGCATCACTACGAGAAGTTCCTGCCCTATATGCTGACATTGTTCTTCTTTATTCTCTTTGGGAACCTGTTGGGCTTGCTTCCTGGAGCCGGCAATCTCACCGGAAATATTGCAGTTACCGCTACATTGGCCATACTCACTTTTATAATTACTAATGTGAGCGGCAATCGCGCTTATTGGGGTCACATTTTCTGGACGCCTGGCGTGCCATTGGTATTGAGGTGGATCATTCTTCCGGTTGAAATCGTGGGAATATTTACAAAACCGATATCTCTGATGATTCGTCTTTTTGTGGCGATCACGGCAGGCCACATCGTCTTGTTAAGTCTGATTGCGCTTGCTTTCATATTTAAGAGTGTCTGGGTTGGCGCGGGCTCTACGCTATTGGTTTTGTTTATTAGTTTGATAGAATTGTTGGTTGCAGGGATCCAGGCCTACGTATTTGTATTGTTCTCCTCTCTTTACGTAGGGATGGCTATTGCCGAACATGAACATCATTAAGGATTTAAAGATTTCCCTCCGCCAAATGGCGGAAGGGTTGTTTCACATAACTATTTTATAATATGCTCTTTGCTATTTTATTGGACATCAGCTATGCGGTAATGGGTGCTGGCATTGGTGCCGGTCTGGCTGCAATTGGCGCCGGAATTGGTATTGGTCGCATTGGTGGTTCAGCAATGGAGGGTATGGCTCGTCAGCCAGAAGCCTCTGGCAAGATCCAGGGTGCAATGCTTATCATTGCTGCCCTGATCGAGGTTGCTGCCCTCTTCGCGCTCGTTATTTGTCTGCTGATTTCTCAGCGCCAAGTGTAACATTAAAGGGGCTTGCCTGGTGATGGACCGGGCAAGTTTCTTTTAAAAAT
>CAMLER010000458.1 GCA_946478915.1 uncultured Chryseolinea sp. | reverse complement strand
GCAGAAACCTGTCCTTCGAATATTCTTTCATTCATATTCTCATGGGCGACGTCGAAATTGTGGCTGAAGTCTTGAAATAGAGTTATTCCACTGTTGTCCATGATGTCCTCAGCCGTTGCCTTTGCATCTGCCCATTTCTGATCCCACAATTGTGCCTTCATCAACAACGTCTTTGCTGCCCAGCGTGTAGCCCTACCGGAATTAGCACCTGTGTATGCCTCAGGTAGTATATCGGCTGCTGCATTGCAGTCTGCATAGATTTGGTCAATAAGTGCTCTGGTACCACCCGAATTAGAGGGAAGATCGCTCAGATCTTTTGTTGCCTTCAATGATATAGGCGCATTGTCGAAATAGCTCAACAAGCCGTAGTAATAAAAAGCTCTCAGGAATTTCGCTTCGCCTTTTAGCCGTTCAATGAGGGCCGCGTTCGCGGGATCAACCACTTTGTCGGCTGCCTCAAGCAACTCATTTGCGCGGTTGATCGAACGATAGCTTTGTCCCCAGTACGCTTCTATGACATCGTCCTGCGGGCTGACATTTCCAAGGTTATACTGTAACGGTTGCTTTTCCCAACCGGTCTGGTACCCGATAAGACATTCAAAGACGTAACGGTTATAGAAATAGTTAAACCAATCCCCACTTCCCATGGTCAGATCATCATATATGGCATTCACACCAAGCTGAAGCTCAGTAGCAGACTTGTAAAAAGTATTGGGATTGATATAATCGGGGGTTTCTTCCAAATCTGAACACCCCAGCAATAGCCCAAACGTTAACACCGCAGCCAGCGGCCAATTGCTATATTTTTTATTGAAATCTTTTTTCATTGTCTTCTCCTTTTAAATTGTTTGCCACTTCATTACAATCCAAGGTTAATCCCCACTGTAAATGACCGTGAACGAGGATATGCATCGTAATCATCACCACGATTAAGATTGTTTTGTCCCTGATTATTTACTTCAGGATCGAAACCGCTATAATCGGTAATTACGAAAAGGTTTTGCGCGCTGACATAAACTCGCGCGCTGCGAAATACTTTCGAGATCGGTAACGTATAGCCTAGGGAAACATTCTGGAGGCGTATAAATGAACCATCTTCGATGAAGAAGGACGACCTCCTGTAGGAAGCAAAATCGCGTTTGGCATCAGCCGCAGGACGTGATGCATTCGGATTCTCGGGAGTCCAGGAATCGGTCAAGATGTTTGAGATCTGATTAATTTTCTGAGCGCCATCTCCAATTTCAGACTGTTGCAGATTTCGGACATCATTGCCATGGACTCCCCTGAAGAAAATAGCAAAATCGAATCCTTTATAACTCAGGGTGGAGCTGAGGCCCCATGTGAAATCAGGGTTAGGATCACCAATGATCGAATAGTCCTCGGCTGTATACTTTCCATCTCCGTTCTTGTCTTCATAATCCGGGCTACCATCTTCTTTGATACCGATATACTTGTATCCTCGCCACACACCGATCGGATTACCAGCTTCAACCCAGCTTCCATCTACACCAAGGTGACCGCTGGTGCTGCCAGCATAGAACGGCGCACTATCGCCGAGATCTTCAATTTCATTTCTCAGGACGGAAATATTTCCATTAATATCCCATGTAAACTCATCATTCCTTATTGCCTTAAAGTCAGCAGAAAATTCAAATCCGGTATTACTTAGGGATCCTGTATTTTTTAACAATGTTCCGAACCCAGTACTTTGAGGTATCGATACATAAAGCAGCAGATCGGTGGTCCTGTTATTAAAGTAGTCGACGGTAAATCCAAGCCGATTATTCAGAACACTGAAATCCAATCCGGCATTGAACATACGGGTTTGTTCCCATTTCAAATCTGCGTTAGGCATCCGTGTCGCTGCATATCCGGATACCAATTGGTTGTTAAATACATAATACCTGGGGCTCAAATCGGATGTGGACTGGTAAGCAGGAATTTGCGAATTTCCCGTAAGGCCATAGCTCACACGCAACTTGAAATCGTCAAAGACGTTTGTGAGTCCGGCGCCTTCAAAAAACTTTTCGTTGACGAGACGCCATCCAATAGCTGCTGAAGGAAATGTTGCCCATTTGTTATTCTCTCCAAATTTTGTAGAGCCATCCCGTCGCGCTGTCAACGTAACGAGATACCGATCATTGAAATTATAGTTGATCCTTCCTAGTACAGATTTCAACGCCCAGTCTATCCGATCGGAGTTTCCAATTTGTGGGATGGTTCCATTCTCAAAATTCAAAGATTCAAAATCATCGGAATCAAGTCCTCTGATGGTTTGAGATGCTGCTGCGTTGTTTTCCTTTTGATAGGTGTATCCGAAGAGTACTTCAAGTTGATGACCTCCCGCCAGAGATTTCGTGTAAGTTAGAATGTTTTCGTTCAAAAGATTTACAAGGTTACGATCATAACGCTGCAACTCTCTGGAGTTTTGTCGACCAAGTCTCGTCTTACTGTTATAAAAAGTATTACGAGTAGCATTCAACAGATCCAAACCAAGGCTTGTCCTGAATTTTAAACCTTTGGTGATGGGAATTGTAAGCGCTGAAGTACCAAAGAATCGGTTGGTCGCGTCGCGATCAATACCTTCTTCAGCTTCAGCGACAGGGTTGATGATAAAGCGGCCATCGTACAATGGATAATTGTAGTTTCCATTTTCATCGTACACCGGTACCGTTGGATCCAATCCAAGGGCGGTAATAATAATACCTCCCGGTCCCCCTCGGTCCGTAGGAACATTGTTTCCTGTCGTTCTGGCAAAAGACCAGCTATTACTTAGAGTGGCTTTTCCATTGAAAAGATCATTGTCCAGATTCAGTCGCAATCCGTATCGCTTGAAGTATGTATTTCGGACAATACCCTGGTTATCCATATAATTTCCGATCACGGCATATCGCGAATTTGAATTGCCACCGCTTACTGTAAGCTGATTGTTCCAGATGCTTCCAGACCGCAGGATCTCATCCATCCAGTTTGTACCACTACCGAAAGCGTTTACCTGCTCTTCAGTATATCGCGGGCTGCCTCCCTGACTGACATCCAATTTGTTAAGGTATCTCGCAAAATCCGAAGCACTCAGCATGTCAATCTCTTTCCCAATTGTCTGTGTTGAAAAAGAGCTTTCAAGGTTTACAACGGACTGGCCATCCTTTCCTCTTTTAGTTGTGATCAATACAACACCATTTGCACCGCGTGACCCATATATAGAAGTAGCCGACGCATCTTTAAGAACTTCGATGGATTCTATGTCATTTGGATTCAGCGACGACAGTGCATTACCGGCTCGTCGGTTTGCACCGGTACCAAACGCAGCATTGTCCGGATAAATTGGCAATCCGTCAATCACATACAATGGTTCACTGCCGCTGATCAGTGAATTCGCTCCGCGTATTCTTACCGAAAGTCCACCTCCGGGTGCTGATGATGCCTGCGTTACGTTGACACCAGGTGCACGAGCCTGCAACGCCTGATCAACAGAAGTGACTGGCATGTCTTTGAATGCGTCGGCCTTGATCGAGGAAATTGAACCAGTAAGGTCACTCTTTTTTACAGTACCATAACCTACGACAACAACTTCCTGAAGACTTTGAACGTCTTCCATCATTACAACATCCACGACAGTTTGATTTCCAACCGTCTTTTCCTGGCTTGTAAATCCAATGAAGCTAAAAGTCAAAATCGCTTCATTGTTCGGAACTTCTACCTGATATCTGCCATTTGCGTCAGTTGTCGTTCCCTGCGTTGATCCCTTTACCAGAACGTTCACTCCTGGCAATGGCTGACTTTGTTGATCCGTGACAGTACCTGATACACGCGATTGCCCCATGGCAAGCGAGGAAATCATTGTACTTAATAGAAGGATCAACAGATTCGATCTCTTTAAGTAATGTTTAAGCATAGATGTTTTTATAGTTGGGTGGAGAATTAATCAGCCAAAGTTTCTGCGTAATCGATTGCGAAAAAATGGACTTAAAAACGTTTATGATGGACTATTTTATTGCACCCTTTAATCAAATGCATTATCCGACGCGAACTGAGAATGCCAACAACACATAACAAAAACGGATTTTAGAAAAAGAATTACATTTTCTGTGTGAACAACAATAAGATAATCCATTAAAAGTCAAACTTAGTCCATCACCCTCGGTACCAACACTTCTTAATTTTGGGTTGGTAGAACCCGAGTATGTAGACATGGTGAACAATGGATGGAAGAGCAGCTTTTGCGCGATAATATTATTAATGTCATGGAGCTGCACGGAAAAAGAAGTGGACTTCAGTTCGGAAGTCAAACCAATCTTAAATAAACATTGCATAAGCTGTCATGGCGGTGTTAAAAGGAGTGGCAATTTCAGCGTCCTCTTCCGGGAAGAGGCTCTCGACACAACGGAATCAGGAAAGTTCGGGATTATTCCTGGCGATCCCGATCATAGTGAAATGATCCGGCGTATCCTTTCCAAGGATCCTGAAGAACGTATGCCATATAAAGAAGAGCCGTTGGATCCACGCGATGTTGAAACACTCACGACATGGATCAAGCAAGGCGCAAAGTGGGGCGACCATTGGGCTTATGTCGCACCCAAAGAAATTTCAGTTCCGAAACCGAGTTCTTTACTGGCAGCTTTTACTTCTGAAAAAGAGTGGGCAAAGACTGAAATAGATTTTTTCATTGTTGACAAACTTCGCGAACATGATCTTGAGCCATCCCGTGAAGCAGATAAAGAAACTCTATTAAGAAGGTTGTATCTGGATATAATCGGATTACCTCCTAC
>CAMLER010000457.1 GCA_946478915.1 uncultured Chryseolinea sp. | reverse complement strand
TCAACATTTTCTTGTCTTTAAGGTCCCAATCGTGTAGTATCATCCCCATTGTGATAACATCCGCCTTAGGAAATTCATCAGAAAAGAAATCAATAACTCCGGTTTTAACCCTGTCGCCTACTCCATGCGTTGCAATGGTTTCGCGCGCGATCGGTTCGACCATCGGCAGGTCGAGTGAGGTGCAGGTCATGTGCTCGTTGTGCTTCGCCACCTGGATGGATAAGATCCCTGCGGCACCACCGATATCACATAACGTTTTGTAAGGTGAAAAATCAAACTTTGAGGCAAGTGCCATAAAATTTCCGACGGACACACCAGACATTGCATTTATAAATTGCTTCAGGCGCGCGGGACTGGAATACAATTCTTCAAACATAGACTTACCGCTATGCCTGAGTTCGTTTTGAGGTTTGCCGGTGAGAAGCGCTTCATCAAGATCAGCCCAAAATCTGAAAAGGCGATCATTGGCCATTTCAAGAATTCCACCGATGTAAGAGGGTTTCTTCTTGTCGAGAAAGATATCGGCGTCGAGGGAATTGGAATATTTTGCGTTTTCCAGAATCCCCTGACGCTGCAGTATGTTTATCCCGGTTAGCACATCAAGAAAGTCAAACGTGTGCCGATCGGAACAGTTGAATGATAATGCTTTTTTTATTTCACTACCGGTCATCGACTTGTTGGCAGCGAGCAATGTGAACAGTTCGAATTTTACAGCAGTCAGCAAAACCTTGGAAGGCCAGAAGCTCGTTCCTATTTGCATGATGTTTTGAGGCGTTGGTTGACTAACGTCTGAGTTCATTGACAATTGAATTAGCGGAATGGTTTTATAGAATAGTAAGATGCTTCTTCACAGACAGTTGTTACCTGCTTGGTGTCGCACTCCCCCAATACGGTGGAAGAGAGAATTAGGTTGCGCTGGAATTAACTTTTCCACGCAGAATAAGATCCACTTCACTCGAGCTGATTGCAGGACGGGGCATCTTTTTTAGCAAGGAGAGCTGGGATACCCAAACTGAAATAACCCTAAGGATTTCGACTAAACGTGGGCAGCCCATAAACGACGGCGAGAATAAGTAGAAGCCTTCTGACTGTAAACAAGCATACCTGATTGACGCTGTAACGAAGTTCCATTCATTATTTTATCCTTTTTGTATGTATAATGTATCCATTATACATACATTTACGTAATTAATGGAGGATCTGAAAAAAAGAAAGGCGCTATCATCTGTGAGAAAGAATTCGGTTATTGGTGAAAAATAATGAGCAACCGCCAACAAAATACCAATCACAAACCACCGGTGTGGGCGCAACGATTCATCGAATGGTATTGCAAACCGCGACTTACGGAAGACCTGATCGGTGACCTCAATGAATGTTTCCATCGGAATGTTGAAAAACGAGGTCCGTGGCGCGCAAAAGTAATTTACATCATAGATGCTTTCAAATTTTTCAGAACCTACACTGTACGAACTCCAGAATTCATAAACCTTTTAATCAACTGGATCATGATCGGAAGTTACTTCAAAACCTCGATGCGCAACCTGGCACGCAATAAGCTATTCTCCACAATTAATATCATCGGCCTTTCAGTCAGCATGTCTGTTGGCCTATTGCTGATTGCATTCGCACACGATCTTATCTCGTACGACAAATTCAACGATAAGGGTACCCGCATCTATCGTATTACCTCGGATGCGACGAACAGGCAGGGGCATCATGAAAAGTTTGCCTCGACTTCAGCAAAAGCAGCTAAGTTGATACAGGAAAAAGTAGCAGGTGTGGAGGATATAGGGATGCTCCGAACGGAATTCTCCGGCGATGCAGTGGTAGGAACTAGTGTCATTCCGCTTACAGGCATGTACGCCGAACCATCCGTGCTCCGCATCTTCACCTTGCCCATGATTAAAGGCAATTCCGTTACCGCGCTTAAAGAGCCTTACTCTATAGTTCTAACAGAAACCTCAGCAAAAAAAATTTTCGGTGCAGAAGATGCCTTAGGTAAAAGTATTCATGTTGGCTCCGCCGATTACAAGGTAACCGGCGTTTTAAAAGACATTCCGTTCTTTTCACATCTCCAATTTGAATCGCTGATTTCGTTGAGCACGATCGAAGCTAAAGTTTCGCAGGAGCGGGAGTTTTTTGGCTGGGGAAAAGTCTGGCAGGACAATTACGTATACTTGCTGCTTCCAGAAAATTCAAATCCCGCCAATATTCAGTCTCAACTTAATGCAATATGCGCTGAAGAAAACAAATTGGATAAAGACTCAAGGGTGAACCTCTCCCTCCTTCCGCTCCATGATATCGTGTTGGGCGAAGAACTGAGCAAGTCGATTGGACCGGTTGTACCGCCAATTATATTGTGGATTACGGCTGGGCTGGCTTTGATCGTTATTCTCTCGGCATGTTTCAATTACACCAACCTTTCAATAGCCCGGTCGATGCGCCGCTTCAAGGAAATTGGACTCCGCAAAGTGATTGGCGCCGGCAAAAGTCAGGTTCGTATGCAATTCTTTGCCGAAGCGGTAATTGTATCACTTGCCGCGCTTCTGCTTTCGACGGGAATGTTTTTCTTGCTTCGGCCACAATTCTTTGGCCTTGCGCCCGAGCTCCTGAAAATGGTAAAGCTGGAAATAACATTTCCTATGGCGTTAACCTTCATTGCATTTTCAATGATCGTCGGTATTGTCGCCGGTTTCCTGCCTGCCGTGTTCTTCGCGAAGGTAAATGTCATCAATGCACTCAAGGATGTATCGAATACCAAAGTATTCAAAGGGCTTAGCCTTCGGCGTGCGCTGGTGGTAGTTCAATATACACTTACGTTAGCTTTTATCACCAGCACACTGATTGGTTATGTTCAATACAAGGACATTCTTGCCTTCGATCTCGGTTTCAACACGGAAAATATTCTCAACATCAGGCTGCAAAAAAACAAACCCGAAGTCCTAATCGCAAAGCTCCAGGCAATGCCCGAAGTTTCCGGAGTATCTCAGTCACGGCTGCTGACCAGCGTGGGGAATGCCTGGGGTGCCGTTGTAAAATATAAAGACTTGAGTGATTCAGGGTTTGTAATGACAAACGTTGTCGACGAGAATTATATCCCTTTGCACGAATATAAACTGATCGCTGGTCAGAATTTTGTCGCCAGGCCAGCGACGAAGGAAGCAACCAGCGAAGTAATTGTGAACGAAAAAACGCTGAGGCAATTCAACATCGCGAACGGTAACCCCGACAAAGCTATCGGGGAAGAGATCTTGTTTAGAGCAGGAATGGAGAAGGAAAGTAAGAAGCTCACAATTGTAGGTGTAATCAAAGACTTTCACTATGGCAAACTCGATGACAATATCAAGCCGGTAGCGTTTACGTATCTCACACCTGATGCATATCTCACCGCAGATCAACGCGACGGTCTGGTGAATGTACGCATCGACACCAGCGACCCGCTTGCAACCATAGCAAAGGTCGAGGGATTGTGGAAAAGCGTCGATCCAGTACATCCCATGGAAGCTCAATTTTATAATGATGCAATTGAAGATGCTTATCACGAACTCTCTGCCATGATCAAGGTGATCGGATTTCTCTCATTCATCGCGATTTCCATTGCATCATTGGGACTACTTGGTATGGTGGTATTCACGACCGAAACCAGACTAAAAGAAATCAGCATACGGAAGGTATTGGGTGCAAGCTCCGGCAACCTTGTGGTAATGCTTAGCCGCGGATTTATCGTGCTGATCGGGGTATCCGCTTTAGTGGCTATTCCCTTGACCTATCTGTTCTTCGAAAATGTTGTGCTCACCAATTTCCCTTTCCATGAGCCAATTGGCGTCCTCGAGTTGTTTGGTGGATTGATTGCCGTGTTGGTAATAGCCTTTGTAATGATCGGCTCGCAGACGATAAGCGCTGCGGCAAGTAATCCGGCTGAGGTTTTGAAATGCGAGTAGTAATTGAACAACAAGGTCTGAATCCGGTGTGCAAAGTCAGCATTAAAATCCGTGGCGAATTATTAAAACTCCTCCGTTAACTTTTTCATCGCCTCCTCCACCGAGCTCACAAAAGCAATTTGTTTTGACCTGTTACTTTCCAAGATGAATGCTTTCAGACTTTTGCTATCATAAATGGAAAAATCACCTACAATCGCCAGCCGCAACCGGTAGTTCACGACCTTCTGCATCATTTCACCCGCAAGACCACTTTTTAGATCGAAAAATGCAGGATCGATATTTTCCTGGTGAATAATAATGCCGTCGGCACCAGCATCCATCATCATCTGCAGAAATTCCTGCGCTGTGCTTAATACAACTCCTTCAGCCTTGAATTCTGCAATGGTCTGGCCGTTGATGTAGTGATGGTTGTAATTCATTCATTTTCGCACTAAGCAATGATTATCGGCATGGCTATGCGTCCCAAGTGCAAAAGTAAGAAGCGCTTTATGAATTACAACACTTTTGTACGCCCGATGGCAACCGCTACAGGCTCTCCTGTTTTTTTATAAATCGAACGTTCAGCACTTTCCTCAAATGAATGACCGATTATCGTTCTTAAAAGAATCAAATACTTGATTGCATTTGGAACTCTTATTCTCTTTTCAAGGAGTGTTTGCGCGGAAGCTCTCTTTATTCTTTTATACAATGCCTGATAATATTGATAGGCCACCAGCACCCCCAGCCGGCTGGTAGCAGGAAGCTTTTGGATCCCTTCAAACGCCTGCTGCAATTCTCCCTCAACTTCCCTCTCTAGCTCATCCTTCACCTGAGCCTTCAGTATGTTGCCC
>CAMLER010000456.1 GCA_946478915.1 uncultured Chryseolinea sp. | reverse complement strand
CTTCCGGGCCTGCTTCGGTCAAAAAGAAATCTGTCCAAATATCATTGTCTGATATCGGCGCGCCCGAAGCGAAGGACACGTTTAGAATCGATGGATTTGCCTCTAGCCTTGTACGCAATGATTCCTGGAGCTCAGGCTTGGTGTTAGGGTTTGGAACAGCCACGATCGCGTGTTTATCAAAACCCAAAGGCCTGTTTCTTGCGTACCTCATCTGATCGGCGATGACAAGCGTCCCTATCAACAAGACTTGTGCGACGAGGAACTGGAAAACGACTAGAACTTTTCTGACAGATACTTCCGACCCCTTCCGCGTAACAAATCTGTTCTTTAAAACCGACGTCGGATTAAATTTCGACAATACTAATGCGGGATAATATCCCGCAAGGAATGTTGTGATTCCCATTAGGACCAGTAGATAAAAAAGTAATGTCTTATTGGAAAATAACTCCATGCTTACACGTTTTTCCAGCAGAGTATTTAAATGTGGTAATAGCCACTCCGTGGCGCAGAGGGAAATGCCTACAGAAATGAGCGTAAGCAAAAATGTCTCACAGAGAAAATAAGCAGCCAACTGACTCCGCTGCGCCCCCAGGGTTTTTCTAATACCTATTTCTTTTGATTTTTTCTCGGCGGATGCCGTGGCAAGGTTGATGAAATTTATACACGCTATACAAAGAATAAATCCGCCCAAAACAGCCATGATCGACAAGTCCTTGACATACGTATAAGCACCAGTACCCGTCTCGAGATGATAACGCTCCTCAAATCGAATGTTACGCAACGGTTGGAGTCTTAGCTCCACATGTTTAGCATCCTCGCTATTAAAATATTTTGTTACAAAAGGCTTGAACGTGGACTCAACGGACTGCGGAGTTAAATTATCAGGAAGTACAACATAAGTGAATCCTCTCGCAGTCAGACCCCAGTCGTTAAAATTGAATCCTCCGATAAAATCGCCCGTGAAAGAAGGCATTGACACTACCATCGAATAAGTGATATGAGAGTTCGCAGGGGGGTCAGCAACAATTCCTACAACTTCGAGTTCAGCCTTGTCAATCTTGATTCGGGCATTTTCTTCTCCTTTCAGGATTTTGGCAGCAAGCGATTGCGTGAGGAATACTTTGCCAGGTTGTCCCAGATCGATCTTGGGATTTCCGGACAAAACCTTAAAGTCAAACACTTCAAAGAAAAGAGAATCTGCAAAAAGGACATCTTCAACTTTGGACTTTTCATCCCTGATTTTCAATACGACTTCGTGCTGAAAATGTATTTGCGTAACGAGAGGTAGATCTGGAAAGTCATTTCGGAAAGCGCGGGTCATCGGATAGGGGGTAGTGGCACTTCCAAAATTTCCGGAGCCGCTCTCTACTTCCCTTACTATGCGATATGTGTTTTCATATTTTGAATGGAACTTGTCGAAACTGAGTTCGTGCGTTATCAATAGAAAGATGACAATGCATGCCGTTATACCAATACTCAGTCCCAGGATATTTATTAGCGTATAATTCCGGTTCTTCAGAAAAGTACGGAGCGCGATGGTGAAATAGTTTCTAATCATGGACCGAGATCGTTAGTGTTCGAAAAAAGGAAATTAGGAGTTCTGTTAATCTTGTGCTACAGCCCAAACAATTTCCAACTATTACATTCTTTACCAAACTAAATGCCACTCGATGTAACTATCTACCAATCAATAAGTTGAAATAAATCAGGTTTAAAAAACATCACCCGCGTGTATCAATATTGATACAGATTAATGTTTGAATTTGATACATTTTTATTGATGTTTGTTTCCGTGATACAGGCAAATATCTTAGTTGTAGACGATGACCGCGACGTTCTTGAGACCGCCCGGATGTTTTTGAAACAGGAATTCAACAGCGTTCATATTGAAGAGTCGCCGCAGAAAATTCCATCATTGTTAACATCGAAAACTTACGATGTCATCCTGCTGGACATGAATTTCAGGAAGGGTGTTAACGATGGCGAAGAAGGCTTCCATTGGTTAGAACAGATTATTAAACTTGATCCGGATGCCGTTGTCATTCTCATAACCGCTTATGGCGAAGTTGATCTTGCCGTAAAAGCAATGAAAAAGGGTGCTGTGGATTTTGTTTTGAAGCCCTGGAAAAACCAAAAATTACTGGCGACCGTAATGGCCGCATGGCAACTCCGGCAGTCAAAGAAAGAGGTAGAAAAACTAAAGGTTACCCAGGAAAAGCTATCGGATGCAATAGACCAACCCTACCAGGATTTTGTGGGCGAGTCTGCACCAATTCAACGCGTACGTGAAATTATTGACCGGGTCGCAAACACCGATGCAAGCGTTCTGATCCTTGGAGAAAATGGGACGGGAAAAGAGCTAGTAGCCAGGGCGTTGCACCGCCAATCAGGAAGGAAACACAATGTATTTATCAGCGTCGATCTGGGCTCAATTTCAGAAACACTTTTTGAGAGCGAGCTTTTTGGGCATGTGAAAGGCGCCTTTACAGACGCTAAGCAAGACAAACCCGGCCGTTTCGAAATTGCCTCCAGAGGCACCATCTTTCTCGATGAGATCGGAAATCTTTCTTTACCGCTACAGGCAAAATTGCTTACGGTGCTTCAGCAGAAAAAAATACAGCGGGTTGGATCGAACCACGAAATCCCCGTTGATTTTCGACTGATCGCTGCAACGAATATGAAACTTCATGAAATGGTTTATGAAAAAAAATTCAGGCAGGATCTTTTGTACCGGATCAACACGGTGGAGATACGGGTTCCATCTTTGCGGGAACGAATTGAAGATATACCCCTCCTACTCGATTATTTTCTCCAACGTTACGCGGTAAAGTATAAGCGTAGCGGGATAAGGGTTGAAAAATCAGTGGTGAACAAACTCAAGAAGTATCCATGGCCAGGAAACATTCGGGAGTTACAGCATGCCGTGGAACGAGCATTGATATTGAACGACGGAAAAGTAATTCAGTCCGCCGAACTTCTTATTAATGATATGAATCCGCTTCCGAAAAAAGATATAGAGCCGATGACGCTTGATGAAATGGAAAAACATTTCATTCATCAATCGCTCATGGAAAATGGTGGTAACGTAACCGATACTGCCCGTGCGCTGGGCATGACGCGAACTGCATTGTACCGTAGAATGAAGAAACATGGACTTTAGACGTTATCCGTTATCCGTTATCCGTTATCCGGTCGGGCCGCCACTTGAGTGCCCGAAGGAAGGGAGAGTTGCTTGTTCTTTGTTAATAGTTAATAGGATGTTCGAGCAGTATTCACTTGGGCCCTATACCTTATACGGGCTAAACCTTCCCTATTCCTTTTTCCGCAACTTCGTAAAATACAAAGCAAAACTTCCGAAGTTCCGGTGAACGCACGATTAATGGATAACTATTAACGGATAACTACTCAAGCATGAAACGTTTCTCCATACTTGCCATCACACGAATCATCCTCATCGTAGCAAATGCGTTGCTCCTTGCCTGGATATTCGGTGACATGCAGCTTTTCTTTAATCAGATCATACTGGGTTTAATCCTTGTGTTTCAAGTGTGGGAGTTAATACATTTTATAAACCACACCAATCGTGAACTGGCGAGACTGTTCATGGCCGTAAAGCACTCAGATTTTTCGGTAACGTTCAACCAACCATCGCTGGGCAAAAGTTTTAGTGAACTGCAAACCAGTCTGACAGAAATTATTAAATCTTACCGGGATGTAAAGATTGATAAAGAAGCTCAATACCAATTTCTTCAATTGTTGGTGAATCAAATTCAGGTCGGTATCATTTCTGTAATGCAGAATGATATTACGCTTATCAACCCAGTCGCAGAAAAAATTGCGGGGGTAAAGGGAGTCCGAAACTGGAAGATACTGGAAAATATGAATCCGTCGTTAGCAGCCCAGCTCAAAGATGAAGGCAAAAGATTGATTGAAATCAAGTCGCCCGGGGAGGCGAAAATACTGGCTGTAGAAGTAACTCCAATGATGATGATCGATAAGCCTTATCGTCTCATTACCCTTCAGGACATCAACTCGGAGATTGAACAAAAAGAGATTGAGGCATGGCACAAACTTATCAGAATTCTTACGCACGAGATCATGAATTCAGTTACTCCAATCGCCTCCCTTAGCGAGACCATGCAAGCTATGCTTAGCAACAGATCTTCAGAAGATATCGGAGAAGATATCATAAACGATATTCAGTTTTCCTTGAACACGATTCAAAAGAGGAGCGAACGGTTGATCGACTTTGTGGAAAATTATAGACGGCTTACAAGAGTGCCGAAACCTGTTACCCAAACCGTTGGAGTGCAGAGTTTTTTATTAAACATGGAAAATCTTATGCGCGAGGAAATTGGTCGTAAGCAAATTTCACTTACGTTGGATGTGGAGGATGCGAACCTCGAAATTAAAATGGATCCGGCGCTGGTTGAGCAAGTATTGATAAATCTTTTGCGAAATAGTATTCATGCTGTGGAAGAAAAGATGGAAGGACGAATTCAAGTGAAGGCCTACACTGACGAAAAAAACGTTATCATGGAAGTGAACGACAACGGGAAGGGTATCCCTGATAAAGAGCTGAAAGAAATCTTTGTTCCTTTTTTCTCAACAAAAAAGGATGGATCGGGAATTGGTCTCAGTCTTTCCAAGCAAATTATGAGTCTGCACGGTGGAAGAATTAAAGTTAGCTCGGTTGTGAATGAAGGAACAACGTTTTTCTTAGTGTTTCCGAGGTAGGCTATGATCTGGAGAGAATACAATAACCACAGAGGCTC
>CAMLER010000455.1 GCA_946478915.1 uncultured Chryseolinea sp. | reverse complement strand
GGAGGCATTCTGAACACCAATGGATTTCAGGTGTGCGTTCCACCTACGCCATCACCCACATCACCCACCTTTACAAATATTACTTCTACAAGTCTTACGCTTTCGTGGACAGCTGGAGGGGGACAGGCATTTGTGGTTGCGCGTGCCGGTTCGACGGCACACAAGCCTGAGTTCGGGCAAGCATATGGAGCTAACGCAACGTTTGGCTCGGGAGATCAGGTCGGTCCTGGCAATTATCTTATTTACAGTGGTTCGGGCACTTCCGTCAATTTATCCGGACTCACTCCCGGTACTTCTTATGAGTTCGATTTGTATAGTTACAGCACGAGCATCGGTGGATGCTACAGTGTACAGAACTACCAATTCGCTGCTGTCTCATCCTGCGCTACGCTCACCGCACCAACGGGTGCTGTAAACGCACAATATTGTACTGGCGACACCAAGCCGTCTCTGATTGTGAATAGCCCGGGCGTTGGAAAACGTATTAGATGGTATGATGCTCCCACCGCGGGAAATATTGTGCTGGGAAATTCGGGCGGCGGTGACGGACTAGGGGAGGTATTCGTTCCTTCAGCCCCGTCAGGAACATTTTATGCTGAAACCTACGATGAAGGCACTGGCTGTTCCAGTCCAACACGAACTGCCGTTACCCTTACGCTACACCCTCCTTTGGTTGCTGGCCTGCCGTCTGCAGACCAGATCATCTGTACAGGAGGTGACCCGGCGATAATGGATGGTGGAGTTTCCTCGGGTGGAACTGGAGCGTATACCTATCAATGGGAATCGTCCCTGGCATTGACGGGGACCTACACCGTCATTGCCGGCGCAACTTCCACCACATATGATCCTCCCGCGGGTCTGACTCAAACAACTTATTACAGGCGATTGACGAAATCTGCAACCTGTACACAGCCAGGCGCACCAATAACGGTAACGGTTACTACAACACCTTCAATAACATTGCAGCCAACCTCTCAGCAGGCTTGCGACGGAGTACCCATTTCATTTAACGTAAGCGCAACAGGCGTGGCGTTAACGTACCAATGGCAGGCAAATACCGGCAGCGGCTATGCAAATATCAGCGATGGCGGGATCTATACGGGAACGACAGCCGATGTTTTACAGATCGCAAATTCGAGCGGATTGAATAATGCCAGATTTCAGTGCATTGTGAGCAACAGTGGTGCCTGCCCAATTACGTCGTCCGCCGGAGTTCTGACGGTAAGTGCAAGACCTGTTGTGGCTAATCAAACGCAGGCCTTCTGCGAAAATGTTCCAGGGTCCGGTATCGCAACCGTTGATCTTACCACTTTGAACGCCGCCATTTCAGGAGGCGCTGCTGCAGCAACGGTGACATGGTATACCAATGCTGCCCATACGAATCCGGTACCCAATCCATCAAGTGTCTCGTCACCGACCAACAGCATCTACTACGCAAACATTACGAGCAATGGAACCGGATGCAGCAGCCCCGCCACGGCAACCATAACAGTCAGCAGCAGACCTGCAGGCAATGGGACAATAACGGGCCCTTTATCTCTTTGCACAGATGCAGAAGCAACTTATACCATAGCCGGAATTTCTGGAGCACAGCGATATCAGTGGCAAGTTTCCGGTGGCCTTGAAATTGTCTCAGAGAATGGAACCACGGCAACGATCCGCGCGGCTTCGGGGTCAGCCGGAACAATATCGGCATCAGGAGAGAATGGATGCGGCACGGGAAATTTAGCCAGCGTCGACATTGAAATTCTTCCAGCACCCGATTTTCAGATTATAGCTCCCTCTGAAATAATCGCTGGTGAGCCCGCAGACTTTTCCTATCAGAGCTCATCTAGCATCATTACATCGGTTTCCTGGGATTTTGGCGACAACACCACCTCGTCTGAAAATACGCCGCAGCACCAATTCACGGAGGCAGGCAATTATGATATCAGCCTGAATGTCGTTAATAATCTGGGCTGCGAAAGTACGGAAACCGTTTCAGTTAGTGTTTCCCCAATTGCTGACCTTAGTGATTCAAACATTAAGAATGTGATCACTGCCAATGGCGATGCGCAAAATGGCTTTCTTTATATCGAGAATATCGAGAAGTATCCAGCCAATCAGGTCGTCCTGCTCGACCGATGGGGCGTGGAAGTATTTAAGAAAGATAATTATCTGAATGACTGGGATGCTCGAAGAAATGGAGAATTTTTGCCCCCTGGACAATATGTCTGTGTTGTAAAGTTGAGCGAAACAGGCAAGATATATACCAGGACGGTATCCATCATCAAACGTAAATAGAGTGAAAAAACTTTTACCCCTCTCTTTTTTCATTTTTGGAGTTGTCATGTTTGCGTCAGCGCAGGATGTTCCGGTTTACAGCCAGAAGCTCACAAACTCATTTTTGTATAACCCGTCCGTTGCGGGTAATACATTAGGGTCCGCGACCTTATCATACAGGCAGCAATGGGCAGGGGTGGAGGGTTCGCCAAAAACATTGTTCTTCAGTATTCACAGTCCGTTTGCCCGACATCGGTTTGGAACCGGTTTCAATGTATATCAGGAGAAGTCAGGTGTTAATGAAAACCTTTTTGCTTCAGGTGCCTTTGCTTACCACATCCGTTTTACTGATGAAAACATGTTCTCCATGGGCGTGTCTGTGGAATATGTAAATACCAAAATAAATTATCACGAAGTCGACGTAATTGATGGAGATGATGACTTGCTTAATGGCAATCAGCCAAACGCAAATGCGTTGGATTTTTCATTTGGGATGAACTACAGCTCCAAGTATTTTAGTTTGGGAGCTTCTGCTAACCGCTTGGGCACTTTGGTGGGACTTAGTGATTCTACCTCTCAGTTTTCTCAATTTTTTTCGGGATTTGCAATGTTAAAACTTCCGGTTGCCGGCGACCGTGACGTTATCGAACCCATCATTTACGTGCGAAAATTTGCCAATGGCACGCATCAGATAGATGGAGGTCTTTATTACACTTTCAAGGATGCCTTTACATTGGGTGGCTCATATCGAACGGGTGGAGCGATAGGCTTGACAGGCGCATTGCGTATCAATAAGAAATTGCTAATTGGCTACAGCAGAGAAATTCTTTCTGGTGACTTCAGTAAAAATATCGGTGCGTCAAACGAATTTACTTTAAGACTGGATTTTCGCGATCACAACTATTACACAAAGAAGAAAAATGCCAGAGAAATCAGTACCAGTGCTTTAGCATTGAGACGAAAAACACTTTCAAGTTATTCCAAGGGAACCGGATTTAGCAAGAGTCAAAAATACAAGAAGAAACTCAAGAGGAATTATATTAAATCTCCCAATTACAGGATGGAGTCCAGCAAGAAGTTGCAAACCAAGAAGATAACGAAGAAGGGACCGGGCCGCTATAAGCCACGAAAGAAACCCAGATAAGTATTTTAAAGGTGATCGGTAATCGGCCGGTAATCGGTAATCAAGTGACCGGTTCGCTCGATCATATAACTGCGACTAATTATCACCTTATACCTTATACCTTATACCCTATACGGTATCACCCTACCTACTTCTTAAACTTATTCACCAACATCGCCAGCTTTTCCTCCATAGACATTTCCTTCTGGGGAGGCTTTGAACTATGCTTGGTCGGTGATGGCTTGCCTTTTTGCCTGGTCTGGTTTTCCTTTTTCGCAGGTGCCTGTTGAGGGACTGTTTCTACAAAAGGATCCGTCTTCATAGATAAACCTATTCGCTTACGGGCTACATCCACTTCGACGACCGTCACCTTAACTTTCTGCTGCACAGCAACAACTTCCTTTGGATCCTTTACAAATTTATCGGCAAGGTGACTAATATGGACCAATCCATCCTGGTGAACACCGATATCGACAAAAGCACCAAACGCAGTAACATTCGTTACAATTCCATCCAACCGCATGCCTACCTTTAAATCGGAAATTGTATTAACACCCTCTGCAAAACTAAAGATCTCGAATTCCTTTCTCGGGTCTCTTCCAGGTTTCTCCAGCTCAGAAAGGATATCGGTAAGGGTAGGCAACCCGACTGTATCGGTTACGTACTTTTTCAGATCCAACTGTTTCCGAAGTTCTGCGCTTGTCATCAGATCCTTTACAGAGCACCCGAGGTCGAGTGCCATTTGTTCTACGATCGGATAACTTTCCGGGTGTACAGCACTGGCGTCAAGGGGATTTTTGGCCTCATGAATTCTTAAGAATCCAGCAGCCTGTTCAAACACTTTTTCTCCCAGGCGTGACACTTTCATGAGCGATTCGCGGTCTTTGAAAGGACCATTGCTGTTCCTGAACTCAACGATGTTTCTGGCCAGCGAGGGACTTAATCCCGAAACGTAAGAGAGAAGCTCCTTGCTTGCGGTGTTCACTTCCACACCAACGGAATTCACGCATCGCATTACAACATCGTCAAGGCCCTGCTTCAGTTTAGTCTGGTCAACATCGTGCTGGTATTGACCAACACCAATGGATTTCGCATCTATTTTTACGAGCTCAGCCAGGGGATCCATCAATCTTCTCCCGATCGATACGGCGCCGCGCACGGTCACGTCTTCGTTAGGAAATTCTTCACGAGCTACTTCAGATGCGGAATAAACAGAGGCACCACTTTCGTTAACCATGACGATGACGATTTTATGTGGAAGCCCTATGCTTTTTACGAACGCTTCAGTTTCGCGCCCAGCCGTACCGTTACCTATCGAAATGGCTTCGATATTAAATTTCTCACAAAGGGATTTAATAAGCGCAGCCGCCTTTTCCTTCTGGCGCTGTGGCTCGTG
>CAMLER010000454.1 GCA_946478915.1 uncultured Chryseolinea sp. | reverse complement strand
GCCGATGAAAGCGAACTCTCCATACCTGTAAAGCCGCGACAGCATTCCCACATTGTCTATAATCAATAGATGACAATTATCAACGTTGGCTTCGGTGGCACGCGAGTATCTAACAGACTTCACATGAACAGCTCTTTCGATCGACTGCAGAAAACTTTCCGAAATTTCGTGCGGCGCAATAATGAATTTCACATTGCCCTCATTGATCGTTGGCAACAGAACCTCGAAATCTTCGCGCCAACAACTTCCGACTACCATGGTTTTTTGATCGGACTTAAACTTTTCCACGATGGCAATCTTCTCCGTCTGATTGACAACGGCATACACGCGATCGAAGCGTGTATCCCCTGCGATAGTTGTATTTTCAAATCCTATTGACTTCAACAACTTCTGAGACGCATCATTCTGAACGAAGAAGTATTCAAAGTTTTTTAAGATACCGCGATAGAACGCGCCATACGACTTAAAAAAAACCTGTTGAGGACGAAAAATAGCCGAGACAGACAAAAGCGGCACATTGCTACTCTTCAAAGCTTTCGAGTAGTGGAACCAGAATTCATACTTTATAAACACAGCAAAAATTGGATTAACCAACCTTACGAATTTGTCGGCGTTTGAAGCGGTATCCCACGGTAGGTAAAACACCTTCGCAAGCGCATAATTTTTTCGTACCTCATATCCTGAAGGAGAGAAGAAACTAACAACAATATTAATATCCTCGTACTCCCGTTTGATCTGCTCAATAACGGGCCGTCCCTGTTCAAATTCACCCAGCGACGCACAATGCACCCAAACCCGGCGACTGCCAGTTTTCGGCAATGAAGATTCTAGCGTATCAAAAACATCTTCCCTACCCTTCACGAAGGCGGCGGCCTTTGGGTTGAATAAGGATGCAAGGCGAAATCCAACCCTTAATATGAGTATGCCAAGGTTATAAAGAAGAATCATCCGGCGAAAGTACGATGCAATAATAGTATTTCAATTCAACACCTTCACGCCTCGCGAGCATTACTGTTAAGACGTTGTTCGCGCCCTCAGAACAGCATTTCGCATACCTTGGCATGTAAAGCAACTCTGTAAGGTTTTGATAAAACTTGTCAAATGCATGATTCTTAAAAGCTCTTATTTTAAACCGTTAAACAACCACGATAAATGACACGGTCCATTCGTTCTTTTTACATGAGAAGGATATTGGTATTTGTGCTTATTACGCTTCCCGCACTTTCCTATGGTCAAAGTGAGGCAGAACTTGTCAACTTTTTGAATGCAGGCAAGGATGACGCTTCCAAGCTTATGAATGCGTATCTGAATCCTGTAGTAGAAGGATTATCGTATGGTTTTAATGGAGGCTGGTACCATACGGCCAAAGCTCATAAATCATTAGGATTCGATATTGGCGTTTCAGTGAACGCAGTCTTTATACCAAAATCAAAAAACTACTTTAATCCCGCTGATATCGGTCTTGAAAACACAACTTTGGTTGATCCATCTACCGGCAAAGCTCCGACGATAATTGGACCGTCAGATGCAACAACCTATCAGACGCTCCTTGATATTGATGGGAATGGCGTTCCTGATCAAACCCTTTCGATAGACGGACCAGAGGGCGTCGACTTCAAAAAAAATTTTAAGGTAAGCGGTGTATTGGCTCCGACGGCACAGCTCGGCATAGGAATCTTTAAGAATACAGACTTAAAGATTCGATGGATGCCGGAAGTCAAGACGAGTTCTACGCGCGTCAGGTTGTTGGGTTTCGGAATATTGCACGACATAAAACAACATATTCCGGGAATGCGCACGCTTCCATTCGATCTTTCGATATTAGCTGCATTTACTAAGATCCAGGGATCAACGGTAGTCGAGGGTGAATTTGAAAAACCGCAGAACGACCAACGCCAACAACTCATGGACTATAGCATGGACGCGTGGTTGATACAGGCTTTGATCTCAAAGAAAATTGCCATCGTTACTTTTTATGGAGGAATTGGTTACAACGCGATCAAGACATCCTCTGACCTGACAGGATCATATGTGATAGTTGAAGATCCAAATGGAAATAATGATTTTGTATTGAGGGATCCTGTTTCATTAAGTTTTAAAAACAAGAGCCTTAAAGTTACTGCGGGTGTCCGCTTTAAATTTGGTCCCATTTATTTGAATGGTGACTATTCGATCCAAGAATACAATACGTTGAGCGTTGGGCTGGGGGTTGCAGTCCGATAATTTTTTGCTTAAGGAAGGTAGATTAATGTGCTTCTACTTTCCTTTGTATTCTGGATAATCCTTTGATTGAATCTTGAAAAGAGAAAAGCCTCCTCCTGAGCAAAAGAGGTAGGCTTTTCAATCAAAAGGCAAACTTCATCAAAAGTAACCTTCAACCCTTAAATTCAGAAATCCTTCTTTTCGTAACCCTTTCGCCGTATTTTTGCGAATTCATTTACATTAACTGACTGTGATCCAGATTGGTATGGAGAAAATAAAAGTGCTGTTTGTCTGCCTGGGTAACATCTGCCGTTCGCCATTGGCAGAAGCCATTTTTAAGGATAAAATTAAAAAGAAAAACCTCGAGCATCTTTTTGAAGTTGACTCGTGTGGAACATCTGATTATCACATTGGGGAACAGCCTGACAAAAGGACGATTGCGAACGCGCGAAAGAACGGAGTGAGCATTGATCACTGCGGCCGACAATTTACTGCGAGGGATTTTGAATACTTTGATTACATCTTCGCGATGGACAAAAGTAATCAACACAACATCCTGCGACTTTTAAAAGGTGAAGCCCACCGAAACAAAGTTATGCTGATGCGCGAGTTTGATCCGGTTGGCAAAGGTGAAGAAGTACCGGACCCCTACTACGGTGGCGAAAAAAATTTTCAGGAAGTTTTTGAAATGCTTAATCGCTCGACGGAGAATTTTCTAAAACACATTGAGACAACTAGCTTTCAGAAGGCTCGGACTTAAGAGCCTGGTGAAGCAAAATTTTTATCCTTTCGGAAACGGATATATTCCCGGCAGCCTCAATAGCCCGAGGTGACATCTTTTTCAAAGTTTTCCTAAGGACATCGATTACTTTTTGAGGCTCATGTTTTCCGGCAAAATCTTCCAGGTAATGTTCGATGAATACAAGGCAAATCACATCTTCCAGAACCTGGGTGTCCGGATTGCTATGCAAGCCTTTCTTAAGCAAAAGAGTCTTAACCTTTTCAATGGTATTCTCGTCATAGCGACAACTCTTCAATATTTGTTCCGACAAATTTGCATGGTGAGTCTTGAGAACGTTTCGCCACTGAAGGTAACCCTTTCGATCCATTGGATATGACTCCCGCGGTATTTCCCACCTGCCGATATGTTGGCAATGAACTGCCAGTTTGAGATGCAACGGTGCGGCCGGATAAAAATCATCGAGTCGTTCACTCATTCGTTGAGCGTATAAAACTTCCTTGGGCACTAACGTCCCGCCTACCTGCTCGCGGTTCGGATCATTCAGGTTATAAGCCTCGAAAGTTGTTATTGCTTTTTCGAAACGATCTTTATCTAACATACAGAGGGTGATAATTTGAATATAAAGCTAAACATTCCCGGCGGGAACAGGTCGCCCTTTCCCATCATACCTCTCACAATTCGACTCCGGAAAAAGAAAAACTCAAAAACGACCTTTTGCAATCGACTTCGTAAAATTTTACGATAGATTTACGTAATTATACGTATTTTCTTTAGGTAATTATCGTATTAAATACGTATTATTACTTATAATTTGATACAATTCTTACTTAAATCGTTTGCATATGAGTCGGATCGTTGTGGTGGGAAATGGCATGGTGGGTTTCAAATTTTGCGAGAAGCTTCGCAGCCTGTCAAAAGAACATCAAATAATCGTGTACGGCGAGGAGCCGCGACCTGCATATGACCGGGTGCACCTTAGCAGTTACTTTTCTGGTTCATCTGCCGATGATCTTTTGATGGCTCCAGCTTCATGGTATGTGGATAACTGTGTGGAATTGTTCACAAGTGAGCTTGTCACAGAAATACACAGAGAATCGAAATCGATCATGACGCATACCGGTAAGGTTGATCGATATGATTATCTCGTGTTGGCTACTGGCTCCAGTGCGTTTGTCCCCCCCGTTGATGGAGTTGAGCGCGATGGAGTGTTTGTTTATCGAACGATAGAGGATCTGAATCAAATAATTAATTATGGGCACAAGGTACGTCGGGCAGCGGTGTTAGGCGGGGGCTTGTTAGGCCTTGAGGCGGCCAAAGCTTTGCTTGACCTCGGGTTGGAAACCCACGTTGTAGAATTTGCTCAGCGACTGATGCCGCGACAAATAGATGATGTCGGCTCGGCAGTTCTTGCACATAAATTATCACAATTAGGAATAACCATACATACCGGTAAGAGCACGAAAAAAATCGCGGGGAATGGAAAACTTGAAGGGCTTGAGTTTGCCGATGGCTCCTCGTTGTCAGTTGAAATGCTGGTGATATCTGCAGGCATAAGACCCCGGGATGAACTGGCGAAATCCAGTGGCATTCATGTACATCCCCGTGGAGGAATTTTAGTTGATGATCAACTCAAAACCAGCGATGAATTTATTTTTGCCATTGGCGAAGCTGCATCACATCGCAACATGATCTACGGACTGGTGGCTCCCGGTTACGAAATGGCTGACATCGTTTCAAAACAAATCGTAGGTAAAGAATCAAAACGCTTTACAGGTTTTGACATGTCGACTAAACTGAAGTTGATCGGCGTCGATGTCGCAAGCTTTGGAGATCCATT